>JBHHZN010000027.1:0-13639 GCA_046758155.1 Acidobacteriota bacterium
GTGTGATGTTTTCGACCGCCACCCGGGCGTGGGTCTTGACGATCGCTTCCGCTTGGTGGATCTTCATCGGACCCATGGTACTGCACTCTAAGGGTGGGGGGTGAAAGGATGTCGATGCGTGTCCTGGTGACCGGCGGAGCCGGCTACATCGGCAGCCACGTGATTCGCGCGCTGCTGGACGCGGGTCACGAGGTCGTCGTGCTCGATGATCTGCGCGATGGGCACCGGAGCGCCATCGGCGGTGGGGCCCATCTTGTCGAGGGGGATATCGCCGATCCGGCCAGCCTCGATCGCGCGCTGGGCCCGGGAGGCGTGCAGGGCGTCATCCATATGGCGGCCTCATGCCTCGTGGGGGAATCGATGCGGCGTCCGACGAAGTACTTCGACAACAACGTCGTGCGAGGCCTGCGGCTCATCGAGCTGTTGATAGCGCGCGGTGTGCGGAGCTTCGTCCTGTCGTCCACGGCGGCTGTCTATGGCTCGCCCACGGTCGCCGCGGACGAGCCGATCACCGAGGACCATCCCTGCGCGCCCACGAACGTCTACGGCGAGACCAAGCTGGCGCTGGAGCGTGCGCTGGACTGGTACGCCCGGTGCACGCCGCTTCGAGCCGTCGCGTTGCGATATTTCAACGCCGCGGGTGCGGACCCCGGAGGGTCGATCGGAGAGGATCATGACCCCGAGACCCATCTCATCCCCCTGATCTGCAGGGCGGCGCGGGACCCCGCTGTTCCCCTCACGGTCATGGGGCGCGACTACGATACGCCGGATGGAACGTGCCTGCGCGACTATGTCCATGTCCACGATCTGGCGGCTGCTCACCTGCTGGCGTTGAAGGCCCTGGAAGATGAGCCCGATCCCGGTGGTTTACAGGTGTACAACCTCGGCGCCGAACGGGCGCTTTCGGTGATGCAAGTGCTGGCCGCGGCGGAAAGGGTGATCGGGCGGAAGGTTCCCTTCGTTGACGGGTCTCGCCGTCCGGGCGATCCTCCGGTGCTTCTCGCCTCTTCCGAGAGGATTCGCAGGGATCTGGGCTGGAATCCGAGAAAATCCGACATCGACACGATCCTCAGGACGGCCTGGCACTGGCACGACACCCACCCGTCCGGATACGGTGGGGACGTCCTTTCTTGACTCGAACGAGGAGAAGGTAATAACTTCAATGATTTCCATGGTTTCCTGGCCGCAGGGGTGATGGGCGAACAGCTCTTGGCCGCCGTGCAGCATGTCGGAAGGGTAGCCACCCTGACGGGCGATACCGTGCGTTTCACTTTCCGGAGGCCGTTCGGCTTTGACCTCCTGATGGCACAGCTTCACCACCTCGGCGTGCGCTCCCTCTCGATCACCAACGTCACTGCGCTCTTCACGGGCATGGTGCTCGCGCTGCAGACCGCCTACACGCTGGGTATCTACGGGGCGAAGCTCCTGATCGGAGATGCGGTCGCGATCTCCATGGTCAGGGAGCTGGGACCGGTGTTGACCTCCTTGCTGGTGGCGGGTCGCGTCGGAGCCGGCATCACGGCGGAGATCGGGTCGATGGCGGTGACCGAGCAGGTGGATGCCATCCGGGCCCTCGGAGCCAGTCCGGTCCAGAAGCTGGTCGTGCCGAAGGTGCTGGCCACCCTGATCATGCTGCCCGCCCTGACGGTCCTGGCTGATTTCATCGGTATCCTGGGGGGCCTTGTCATCAGCATGAAGGAGCTCAACCAATCATCGAGCTACTACACGCAGCATGTCATCTCGGCGCTCAGCTTCGATGATGTTTTCAGCGGACTGGGCAAGACGGTTTTCTTCGCCCTGTTCATTTCGATCGTCGGGTGCTACAACGGGCTCAGGGCGACAGGCGGCGCGGTCGGTGTGGGGCGGGCCACGACCAACACGGTCGTCGTGGCGTCTATCCTGATACTGATCTCCAACTTCTTTCTCACCAAACTCTTCATGATGTTGTGAGGAGGTATCGGTGAAACCGACCGGCGAACCCTTCATCGGCTACCAGGCTCTCTGGAAATCCTTCGGGACGAGGGAGGTGCTCAAAGGCATCACGCTCGAGATCGCGCGGGGCGAGACCGTCGTCGTCCTGGGGGGATCCGGGGTGGGAAAGTCGGTCCTGCTGCGGCATGCCATTGGGCTCATCCGCCCGGACGAGGGGGAAGTGTGGATCGACGGGACCGAGATCAGCCGTTTCTCCGAGAGGCAGCTGATGCCGATCCGCAAGAAAGTCGGAATGCTTTTTCAGAACGGGGCATTGTTCGATTCGATGGATGTTTTCGACAATGTGGCCTTTGCGCTGCGTGAGCACACGTCCATGAACGAGGACCAGATCGCCGAGAGGGTCCGTGAGGTGCTCGCCCTCGTGGAGTTGCGAGGGATCGAGGATCGAGCGCCCGCTGTCCTGTCCGGGGGCATGCGGAAGAGAGTCGCGCTGGCGCGAGCGATCGCTCTGTCCCCGCAGGCGATATTATACGATGAGCCCACGACGGGACTCGATCCTCTGACTGCGAATGCCATCAACAAACTGATCCGGAACCTGCAATCCGCCCTGAACGTGACATCGGTTGTCGTGACCCATGATATCCAGAGCGCATTCGCCGTGGGGGATCGGATCGCTTTTCTCTGTGATGGGAAGCTCTGTTTCGTGGGGACCGTCGAGGAGGCCAGGACCACGACCGACACGCGCCTCATGGAATTCCTGCAAGTCGGACCATCGGCGAGGCTGTCATGAAAAAAACCATGTCCAGGGATATCACGGTCGGAGTTGTCGTCCTGCTCGCGGCGTTCATCTTCACCATCGCGATCTTCTCGATCGGCAGCGAGCAGAGGCTCTGGGTCGAAAAGGTAACGTACAAGATCCGGGTTCCCGAGGCCAACGGGCTGCAGAGCGGATCGCCGGTCCGACTGGCCGGCGTCCAGGTCGGCACGGTCACCAAGGTGGATTTTTCCCCGGATCCGAATGTCCAGATGATCGAGGTCGACCTGGCGATCAATAAGGCGCACCAGCACCGGATCCGGGAGGACAGCACGGCCAGTGTCCGGATCTTGACCCTTCTCGGGGGAGAGAAGTACGTCGAATTGTCCCCCGGCGTGCCGACGGTGCCGGTTTTACCTCCCGGATCGTTCATCCCGGTACCGGAGTCGTTCGACATCGAGCAACTGGGGGAACTCTCGGCCGGTCTGGCGGATGACTTGACCAGCATCTCGACGAACATCCGCCAGATACTCGAGGGCGTGCAGACACAGAAAGGTTTCATCGGGCGCATGCTCCTCGATCCTAACTTCGGCAAGGCGATGTTCGAGGATATCGGAGAAAGTGCGCGCCTGACTCGCAACACGCTCGAGAGGATCAATTCCGGTGAAGGGATGGTCGGACGCCTGCTCGTGGATGATGAGTTCGCGCGCGAGGCGGTGACGTCGATCCGTCACTCCCTGCATCGCATCGAAGGCCTGCTTGACGACATGACTGCCGAAGACGGCGTGTTGAAGAAGGCCATGGGCCCCGCCGGCCCGATGGTCTCGGCCATCGACAATATCTACCAAGCAAGCAAGGATATGAAGGATTTCACATCCCAGGTGAGTGAAGGGAACGGTACCTTGGGACGCCTCATCAACGACCGCGAATTCGCCGACGAACTGCTGGGGAACGTTCGAACGATCTCCAAGAACCTCGCGGAGATCAGCGAGAAGCTGAACAAGGGCCAAGGCACGCTCGGAGCCCTGATCAATGATCCTCAACTGCATCAGGACCTCATCAATGTCCTGCACGGGGTGCAAAAGAGCAAGGTCATGTCCTGGCTCATACGCCATTACCGGAAGAAGGGGGAGAAGGCGGCGGCCAAGGAGGAGCGGCGCAAGAACGAGGAGAAAGGCGAAGAGGGCAAGTCGCCCGAGAAACCGGCCGGCGGGGGCCTGTGAGTGGACTCGAGGAGGCTGAAATCCCTCATCCGCAATCGCAAGGCCCGCGTGGGTGTTCTCGGGATGGGATACGTGGGGTTTCCTCTTGCCATCGAGTTCGCCCGTGCCGGCTTCCGGGTGGACGGAATCGACCCGGACGCCGCCAAGGTGCGCCGGATCAATGCCGGCAAGTCCTATATCGCTGATGTCCGATCGTCCGATGTTCGCGAGCAGGTCGCGGGCAAGCGCCTGTCGGCGACCACGCGATTCGACGTGTTGCGCAAGATCGATTGCGCCATCATCTGTGTTCCCACGCCGCTGAGGAAGACGCATGACCCGGACATTTCGTACATCGTTTCCGCCCAGGAGGAGATAGCCCGTCGGCTCCACAAGGGGATGCTGGTCGTGCTGGAGAGCACAACCTATCCCGGCACGACGGAAGAGATCATGCTCCCGCGCCTGTCGCAGACCGGGCTCCAAGTCGGCAGGGACTTCTTCCTTGCCTTCTCGCCGGAGCGGGTGGATCCGGGCAACGAGGTCTGGCGCACGGCCAACACGCCGAAGGTGGTGGGAGGAATCACGCCCGCCTGCGGCCAGATGGCCTCGCTGCTGTATGCTCAGGCGGTGGAGAAGGTCGTGCCGGTTTCCTCCGCGAGTGCGGCGGAGATGATCAAGCTCCTGGAGAATACGTTCCGCAGCGTGAATATCGCCCTGGTGAACGAGGTTGCCCTTATTTGCGATCGCCTGGGGTTGGAGGTCTGGGAGATCATCGACGGCGCGGCCACGAAGCCCTTCGGATTCATGCCTTTTTACCCCGGTCCCGGTCTGGGGGGGCATTGCATCCCGATCGATCCTCACTACCTGTCATGGAAACTGCGAACTCTCGATTACCAGGCGCGGTTCATCAACCTGGCCTCCGAGATCAACAGCTTCATGCCGCATCACGTGCTCTCGAAGGTGGTGGACACGCTGAACGCGCAAAAGAAGGCCGTCTCGGCCTCGCGGGTGCTGGTCCTGGGGGTTGCCTACAAGCAGGATACCTCCGACACGCGCGAGTCGCCGGCGCTCGACATCATGAAACTGCTGGAGGGGCGGGGCGCCAAGGTGGATTATCATGACCCGTTCGTCGCGTCGCTGCCGGCCGCTGTGGCCGGCTCGGCGCGGAAGTCGGTGCCGCTCACGCCGGGGAGAATCCAAAAGTACGATTGTGTGTTGATCATCACGGATCACAGCCAGATCGACTACCAGAAATTGGTCGATAACGCGCGCGCCGTCGTCGATACACGCAATGCGACCGGGAAACTGCGTCGAGGACGCGGGAAGGTGGTCAAGCTCTGATGTCGACGATCTTGGTCACGGGAGGCGCCGGTTTCATCGGGTCGCATCTCACGGAATGTCTGGTGAACCGGGGCGACGACGTGATCGTGCTGGACAACTTCGACGATCACTACGCCCCGTCGATCAAGCGCAAGAATCTGGAGCGCGTCCTCAAATCGCGCGAGGGGGGCCGATGCACCTTGGCCGAGGGTGACATCAGAGAGGTTCCCATGCTCGAATCGCTGTTCACACGACAGGACATCACGACAGTGGTCCACCTGGCGGCGCGGGCCGGTGTCAGGCCTTCGATCGAACAGCCGATGCTGTACGAGGACGTGAACGTGAAAGGGACGACCAACCTCCTGGAAATGTGCCGCCGCACCGGCGTGCGGCGCTTCGTTTTCGCCTCTTCCTCCTCCGTGTACGGCGATTCCAACGATGTCCCCTTCCATGAGGACGCCCGGATGGATCGGCCGGTTTCTCCCTACGCGGCCACGAAGGTCGCGGGAGAACTGCAGTGCTATACCTACCATCACCTGTTCGGCATCGATGTCTTCTGCCTGCGGTTTTTCACCGTCTACGGGCCGCGCCAGAGGCCGGAGATGGCGATCCATAAATTCGCGCGGCTGATCATGGCCGGCAAGCGGATCCCTCGCTACGGGGACGGGACCACACAGCGGGACTACACGTACATAGATGATATTCTCGACGGCGTCCTCAAGGCGATCGATCGGGTCAAGGGGTACGCGATCTATAACCTCGGGGAATCGAAGAGCGTCACTCTGGCGTACCTGATCCGGCTTCTCGAACGAGAGATTGGCCGACCGGCCAGCGTGGAAGCTCTCCCGGAACAGCCGGGAGATGTCAAGAGGACCTGCGCCGACATCTCGCGGGCGCGGGCCGATCTTGACTACGACCCGCGGGTTCCCATCGAGGAGGGGATCAGACGCTTCGTGGCCTGGCTGCGCGCGGAGAGCGGAACGTGACAAGAGTATCCGTCGTCATGCCGGTTTACAACGAGCGACCTTCCATTCTCACCATCATCGACCGGGTCCTGTCCGTACAACTCGAGGGCATCGAAAAGGAGCTGATCGTCGTGGACGATCGCTCCGAGGACGGAACACGCGAGCTGCTGCAGGAGCTGAGGAAAGACGGTGTCCGTGTGTTGTTCCACGATCACAACCGCGGCAAGGGGGCAGCCCTGCGGACGGGCTTCCAGCAGGCTTCGGGGGATATCGTCCTCATCCAGGACGCGGATCTGGAGTACAATCCGGACGAGTATCCAGTTCTTTTGAGGCCGATACTCGATGGGCATGCCGATGTCGTCTATGGATCGCGGTTTCTCGGGGGACCGCACCGGGTTCACCTCTTCTGGCACATGGTCGGCAATCGCTTCCTGACGTTACTCTCGAACATGATGTCCAACCTCAACCTGACCGACATGGAGACTTGTTACAAGGTATTCAGGAAAGGTGTTCTCGATGGCCTGACTCTCACATCGGATCGGTTCGGCTTCGAACCGGAATTCACACTGAAGGTGGCACGCAAGGGTTGGCGTGTCTATGAAGTTCCCATCTCCTATCATGGACGCGATTACACGGAAGGAAAGAAGATCGGCTGGAGAGACGGCGTGGGCGCCGTCTTCACCATTCTGAAATATCGATTCATGGACTGAGGGGCATGAATATCACGGTTGTCGGCACCGGCTATGTCGGGTTGGTCACGGGCGCCTGCTTCTCGGAGCTGGGTGTCAACGTCACATGCATCGACAAGGATGGCGTGAAGATCGAGAACCTCGCCGCCGGGAAAATCCCCATCTATGAACCCGGCCTGGAGGAGCTCGTCCAGAAAAACCTCGCCCAGAAGCGTCTGTCCTTTTCCACCGACCTCGATGAGGCCATCGATCGTTCGCTGGTGATTTTCATCGCCGTCGGGACGCCTCCCGATGACAAGGGGAACGCGGACCTGAGATTCGTCAAGGGGGTCGCCGCGAGCATCGGCCAACAGATCAAGGAATACAAGGTGATCGTGACAAAGAGCACCGTCCCCATGGGAACGGGAGCCGTGATCCGGTCGATCATCGAGAAGAACCAGTCCACGGCCGTGCCGTTCAGCGTGGCCTCGAACCCGGAGTTTCTGCGGGAGGGCTCCGCGGTCGAGGATTTCATGCGGCCCAACAGGGTCGTGATCGGTACCGAGGATTCTCAGGCGGCCGCGATCCTGCGGGACCTGTATCGCCCGCTTTATCTGATCGAGGCGCCGTTCGTCATCACGAGCGTCGTGACGGCGGAGATGATCAAGTACGCGGCGAACGCGTTTCTGGCCACGAAGATCTCCTTCATCAACGAGATCGCCCGGCTGTGCGAGATCCTGGGGGCCGATGTGCACGATGTGGCCAGGGGCATGGGGCTCGACAAGCGGATCGGGGGCAAGTTCCTGCATCCCGGGCCCGGCTTCGGCGGGTCGTGCTTTCCAAAAGATACGGTGGCCGTTGTAGCGATGGCGCGGGATGCCGGCGAGGATCTGAAGGTGGTGGATTCCGTGATCCAGGTCAACGAGGCGCAGCCGGAAGCGATGGTTCGCAAGATCCTGGATGTGCTCGGGGAGCCCGAAGGCAAGGTCGCCGCAATTCTGGGATTATCCTTCAAGCCGAACACCGATGACATCCGTGAATCACCGTCGCTGAAGATCATGGCTCGGTTGCAGCGACTCGGGATCGTCATCCGGGCATACGATCCGATCGCGATGGACAAGGCACGAGCCGTGCTCGAGGGGGTCACCTTCTGCGCGGACGAGTACGATGCGGTGCGCGGTGTGGATATCCTCGTCCTGGCCACCGAGTGGAACCAGTTCCGGGCGCTCGATCTGACCCGTATCCGGGGTCTGATGGCCAGACCGGCTGTGGTCGATCTGAGGAACATCTACGAGCCGGTCGACATGGCCAAGAAGGGGTTCATCTACCGGTGCGTGGGGCGCCCCTGCATGGACCCCGCCTGAGAGGCCGCCGGGGCATGACACTGCAACTGGTCACCGGCGGCGCGGGGTTCATCGGTTCACACCTCACCGAGCGTCTGCTCTCACAAGGACACGATGTGCGTGTCGTGGACGATTTCTCAACGGGCAAGCGGGAGAACCTCCGGTTTCCCGGCCGCGCGACCGGGTGGGGCCGGCTGGAGGTGATGGAAGGCGATCTCACCGATCCCGGCACGGCGCGCAGGGCCGTTCGCCAGGTCGAGCACGTGTTCCACCAGGCGGCCATCCCCTCGGTGCCACGGTCGGTGGCCGATCCGGCCGCCACCAATCAGGCGAATGTCGGCGGGACGCTCAATCTCATGCTGGCCGCCCGGGACGCCGGAGTGAGGCGCTTCGTCTATGCGTCGTCTTCCTCCCTCTATGGTGATACGCCGGAGTTGCCGAAAGTCGAGACGATGCCCCCGAGGCCGCAGTCGCCCTATGCCGTCTCGAAACTTGCCTGCGAGCAATACGCCCAGGTATTCCACCGTTTGTACGGGTTGCCGACCGTCGGCCTGCGGTATTTCAATGTGTTCGGTCCGCGCCAGGATCCGGGTTCCCAGTACGCCGCGGTGGTGCCCAAGTTCATCGTCGCCATCGCATCGTCGCGCCCCCCGACCATTTTCGGTGACGGGCACCAGACGCGGGATTTCACCTATGTCGGCAACGTTGTGGAGGCCAACCTGCTCGCCAGCGCGAGTGGGGAGCGAGCCCTGGGCGGCTCGTTCAACATCGCGTGCGGGCGGCGCATCAGCCTGCTCGATCTCGTCGCCATCATCAACGGCATCTTCGAATCGAGTATCGAGCCGGTTCACGAGGCCGCCAGACCCGGCGATGTGCGTCATTCCCTCGCGGACGTCTCCGCGTCGGAGGAAATGCTCGGTTATCGGCCCACCATCGAGGTCCAGGAAGGCCTCGTGAAGACCGCCGAATGGTTCGCCAAGAGGAGATGACATGGCCGGCCGGGGGGCGCGAGGATCGTCTCCCGCGGGTCTCCCTCGCCGCGGCCGATGCTGACAGGAGTGACCGGATGAAGAGGGGGATCTACCACATCATCATGGCCGGCGGCTCGGGGACGCGGTTTTGGCCCTTGAGCCGGGTCGGCAAGCCCAAACAGTTTCTGACGTTGGTCGGTGACCGTCCCCTGGTCCGGCAGGCGTTCGATCGCGCTGCCGCGATGGTGGGCCCGGAGAACGTCTACGTGGCGGCCGGCCGAGCCCATCGCCAGGTGGTCACGCAGCTCCTGCCGGCGTTGTCCGCCGGCCGCTTCATCGCCGAGCCGTGCCCCCGCAATACCGCGCCCTGCATCGGACTGGCTGCGCTGCGCCTGTCGCGCGTGGACCCGGATGGTATCCTCGTGGTCTCGCCCGCCGACCACGTCTACAGCCATCCGGATGTTCTCCAGGTGGCCCTCGACCGGGCCGTGAGCGCCGCCGCGGCTCCCGGCACACTCGTCACCCTCGGCATCACCCCCTCGTATCCGGCGACGGGATACGGCTACATCGAGGTGGCCTCCGCGATCTCCACGCATGTCCCGGTGCCGGTAAAACGCTTCATCGAGAAACCCGATCTGCACAGGGCACGGGAGTTCCTCGCTTCAGGCCGGTACCTCTGGAACAGTGGTGTGTTCGTCTGGCGGATCGATTCCATCCTGCGTGCCATCGAGACCTGCGTTCCGGTGTTATGGTCCGGCCTGAAGCGGATCGAAGCGGCGCTGGGGGGACCCGAGGAGGATCGGATCGTGGGAGAGGCGTTCGAGGCGCTCGAGCCGATCGCGATCGACTACGCGGTCATGGAAAAGGCCGATGGGCTCCAGGTGATCCCGACCGATCCCGGCTGGAGCGACGTCGGTTCATGGGATGCCATCGAGCAGCTACGCGGCGGTGATATCACCTCGCCGGCTGCTGACCGGCCCGCGGTTCTGGAGCAGGATGCGAGTTCCTGCTTCGTGCACGCCAGCTCACCCGACGGCCGTCTCATCGCCCTGGTGGGTGTCCGGGATCTGATCGTGGTGGACACGCGCGACGCGCTGCTGGTGTGCCGGAAGGGGGCCTCGGAGCTCGTGGGCCGCCTCGTGCGGCAGCTCAAGGAGCGAGGGCGCGATGACCTGCTGTGAGCGCGTCGTGAGGGCTTCCGGTGCCGGGCGCTCGGGCCCGCGGTCACGGGCCGCGCGGGGTGTTGAGCCCTGTGGCCCGCACGATCGGCTGGTGCCTGCGCGTTCCGGCGGCAGACACGGCTGAACCATGCGGGCGCCCCGCCGCATCCTCTTCATCTGTGATTTCAATGCCCACGGAGGCACCCAGACACACCTGTTGCATCTCTTCTCGGGTCTGGATCGGGGGCGGTTCCAGCCGTTGTTGGCGACCCTCAACTTGCACCCGCGTCTTGGGAAACGCCTCGACGAGCTCGAGGTGCCGGTGCACAATCTGCGACTGGAGGGCGCCTACAGGGCTGCCACCGGCCGGGCCGTCCTCGAGCTCGCGCGCCGCGTGAAGCGCGAGGGTGCCGAGCTGCTGCACGGGGCGCTGTTTCAGGGCAACATCCTGACGGCGATCGTATCCACCCTCAGCCGCGTGCCCTGCATCACGAGCGTGCGGAACCTGGACCTATGGAAGCAGCGACGTCATCGGGTGGCGAGCTCGCTCGCCCACCGGAGGGCGTCATGTGTTGTTTTCAACTCCCGGCGCGTCCTGGAACACACGCTCGCCCACGAGTCGATTCCGAGGCGACGGGCCGTCGTCATCTACAACGGGATCCGGCTTCCCGCAGCCACACCCGCTCACCCGCAGGGCCTTTCGCGTCCCACCGCTCATACCGCCCCCACGATCATCTGTGTGGCATCCTTGACCGAGAAGAAGGGGCATCGCGCCCTGATTGAAGCCTTTCGGGAGGTCCGCTGTCGCGTCCCGTCAGCCAGATTGTTGCTCGCCGGAGAGGGACCACTCGAAGGGCGGCTCCGGGATCAGGTGGAATCCCGCGGCCTGCACGGCGCCGTCGACTTTCTGGGATTTCGCAGCGATATTCCTGCGTTGCTTGCGGGATCGGATGTGCTCGTCCTGGCATCCATCGAGGAAGGCATGCCGAATCCCCTGCTGGAGGCGATGGCGTGCGGCGTGCCGGCGGTGGCGACCGATGTGGGAGGCAACGGAGAGGTCATCGAGGATGACCGCACCGGGTATCTCGTCCGTCGGACGGATCCCGTGGCCATGGCCGACAGGGTGGTCCGCCTGCTGCTGGACGAACCCATCCGAAGGAGAATGGGAGAGGCGGCGCGACGGCGGTACGAGGCGCACTTCACGCTCGATGGCATGCTCGCGTCGTACCATCGCCTCTACGAGCGGGTGCTGGCGTGATGGGTTCGGCTCCAACCCATGTGGACGAGGGGCAGGCGTGAAGACACTGGCTGAGCGTCGCGCGATCTGCGATCGGCTGGCGGAGCGTTACTACCCGCGCGTGAGCCGCCGCGATCATCGCCTGAGAGCGGTGATCGCCGAGCGCCTCCCGGACGGCGGCATGTTTCTCGACGCCGGATGCGGGCCGTACCTCGGGATAGCGCGTCATTTCGGGGGCCAGGCTCGGCTGTCGGTCGGAATGGACTTGGTGCCTTTTTACCCTGGCCTGCCGGCGACCGGTGCCCGGGCCGTCCGCGGAGACCTGGGCGCGCTGCCGTTTCTCGCCGGGTCGTTCGATGTCGTGTCGCTGAGCTCGGTCGTGGAGCATCTCGCCGATCCGGCGAAGGACCTTGGCGCCTTGAGCCGGCTCCTGAGACGCGGCGGCTGGCTCGTCGCCTTGACACCCAGCCGGTGGTATTTCGCCGCGGTGGCGGGCCGCTTGATCCCTGCCGCGGTGGCCCGGCGGATCCTGGGGTTCATCTTCGGCTCGAGTGTTCATGACAATTTCCCGGTCTACTACCGGGCGAACACACCCCGAGCCATGCGGCGCGTGGCGCGGCACGCCGGGCTGGAGCTGGTGGCCGCCATCGCGTGCCCGCATCCGCCGGCGTACCTGAAATTCTCGGCGGCGCTGTTTCGCATGGGCGTTGCCTTCGATCGCCTGGTGGGGATTCTCCCGCCGTCGAGAATCCTCCAAGCTTCGTTTCTCTTCATCCTCAGAAAGCCGTGATGCCCGTCCGGACGGTGGCTCTCGTCGTGGGGCAACTTCAAGTGGGTGGTGCCGAGCGCCAGCTCCATGATCTCGCGGTCCAGCTCGACCGCGACCGATACCGCCCGCTCGTGATCTGTTTGTCCGATGTGGCGGAACCGTATGCCGGGCGGCTCCGAGGCGAGGGTGTCGAGGTCGAGGTGCTGCACCGCTCTAGCCATCGCGATCCGCGGCGGATCCGCGGACTGGCGGACCTGTTGATCGAGAACGATGTCGCGCTGTCGCATTCATTCCTGCTGGCGGCGAACGCGTACACCGCCGCGGCATCCTGGCTGGCGGGGCGGCGCCCCTTCATCGCGTCCAGCAGGACGAGCATCCCGCCAAATGGCTGGTTGTCGCGGATGATCCATCGCCGGGCTTTCCTGGCGGCTCGGGCGATCATCGCCAACGCTCGACGCGTCATGGAGTTCACACGCGATGAATACAGGATCCCCCAGGACCGCTTCCGTGTCATCCATAACGGTGTCCGCCTGGAGGATTACCACAACACGCTGCCCGAGGGCCGCATCGATGCCCGGGCACGCCTGAAGGTCGCCGAGCATGACCTGCTGGTTGGCACCCTGGGACGAGTGTCGGCGGAAAAAAACCTGGGGATGTTCCTGCGGGTCTGCAGGCGGTTGCTGGACGTGCCCGAGCTGAAAGGGCGCCTGCGGTTCGTGCTGGCGGGGGATGGCCCCGCCCTACCGGAGCTTCGGGCGGCTTGGGCGCGAGAGGGACTCGCTCAGCGGATGATCTTCACCGGACCATGCGAAGATGTTCCGCGACTGCTCGCGGCGATGGACATCTTCCTGCTGACCTCCGACACCGAGGGCTTACCCAACAGTGTCATGGAGGCGATGGCAGCGAGCCGTCCTGTGGTGGCGACGCGTGTCGGTGGAACCGACGAGATCGTGATCGAGGCGACGACCGGTTATCTCGTCGATCCGCGGGATGAGGAGGCCATGAGAGACCGGGTCACACGCCTGGCCCTCAGCGAGCCGTTGAGGCGTACCATGGGTGGGGCCGCCCGCCGGAGAATCCAGACCGAGTTCTCCTCCGAAAGGATGGTGGCCCGCACGACCGACCTTTACGCCGACGTGCTGGGACGGTGCCGCTAGTGGTCAGGCCTTGGGGGAGAATCGCGCTGATCTGCGAGGTCATGCACCCGCCGTATGACGAGGGGATCCGGATCGTCGCCTCCCGTCTCGCCGGGGCGCTCGGCACCGAGCACGAGATGCTGCTGCTCTCCGAGAGAGATTCCGTTCTCGCGGGGCGGAAGGTG
>JBHHZN010000028.1:0-13499 GCA_046758155.1 Acidobacteriota bacterium
CTGCAGGTCGGACCGATCAGCGCGGGCGCCGACCCCGGCCCCGTCTGCTACGGGCGCGGGGGCACGCGCCCGACCATCACCGACGCCAGCCTGATCCTGGGTCGCCTCGATCCCGTGGCGCTGCTCGCCGTGGAGAAACCCGATGTCGAGGCACTTCAGGACGGCCTCGGGGTGATCGCTGATCTTCATGGCGACGCCCCCCATCCTGGCCATCGTCTCGTCATGAAAGACCATCGGGTGGCCGTCGGCGGCGAACTGCACGTCGAACTCCACGGCATCCACGCCGCTTGCCAGCGCGGCGCGGAAGGCGGCCAGCGTGTTCTCGGGGGCGAGCCCCCCCGCGCCGCGATGGCCGATGATCAGGGGCGGCTGCCCGGGTTCGCGTATTATGATGTGGCCTCCTCTGGCATCGAGTTCAGGCCCCTATTTTCCCTACTCAGCGTCGCCGGCGCAAGGCTCCCCGCCAGAATGGGGCGAATCCCCTGATGGCACTTGACCTCGAGGCCGGCTGCCCGGATAATCGGATCACGTCGTGAAGCGATATCTCAGCAAGGTCCTCGAGTACTGGCTGGCGTTCGGGCACGCGATCGGCGTGCTCGTGACGCCGGTGCAGCTGTTTCTGGTGTATTCTCTGGTCTTCGGGCCGGCCCGTCTGTTCGCCTCGCTGGGGAGGAAGGACCTGCTGGACCGGCGCATGGCGCCGTGCCCTTCCTACTGGAAGAGGAAAGAATCGTATCCCCATTCGATCGAGGCGGCGCGACACCAGTTCTGAGGCCCCTGCTCCCGCGATGAACATCCTGGGAATATCCGCTTTCTACCACGATTCGGCGGCCTGCCTGCTGCGTGACGGGGCGATCCTCGCCGCCGCCTCCGAGGAGCGCTTCAGCCGGAAAAAACATGACAGCGGTTTCCCGGCCCATGCCATCCGGTACGTCATGGACGAGGCGAAGGTGGAAGCCGAGGACATCGACTATATCGGCTTTTACGACAAGCCGCTCGTGAAATTCGAGCGGATCCTCATCACCTACATTGGCACCTTCCCGCGATCTTTCCCCTCGTTCCGCAAGGCGATCCCGCTCTGGCTCAAGGAGAAGCTCTGGGTTCCGAACACGATCCGCAAGAAGCTCGACTACGACGGCGAGATCCTCTTCGGCGAGCATCACATGTCCCACGCCGCCAGCGCCTTCCTCGTCTCGCCGTTCGAGAAGGCGGCCGTCCTCACGCTGGACGGCGTGGGGGAGTGGGCCACGTCGACGCAGGGCGTGGGGGAGGGCAACGAGATCACGCTGCTCAACGAGATCCGTTTCCCGCACTCTCTCGGGCTGCTTTACTCGGCATTCACCTATTTTCTGGGATTCAAGGTGAACTCCGCCGAGTACAAGGTGATGGGCCTGGCGCCGTACGGCGAGCCGCGGTTTTACGACCGGATCATGCGGGACCTGGTGCACGTGGCGCCGGACGGCTCCTTCAAGATCAACATGGAATACTTCGCCTACGACTACGGTCTCACGATGACCAACGGCAAGTTCTCACAACTGTTCGGCATCGGGGTGCGCGAGGCGGAATCGGAGATCCTGCAGGTGCACAAGGACCTGGCCGCCTCGGTGCAGAAGGTCACCGAGGAGATCGTGCTGAGGCAGGCGCGGGACCTGCACGAGCGGACCGGGTTGACGCGGCTCTGCATGGCCGGCGGGGTGGCGCTCAACTGTGTCGCGAACGGGCGTGTCATGCGCGAGACGCCCTTCGAGGAGATCTTCGTGCAGCCGGCCGCGGGCGACGCGGGCGGCGCGGTGGGGGTGGCGGCGTATATCTATCACACCGTGCTCGGCCATGAGAGAAAGCACGTCTGGCGCCACGCCTACCTGGGGCCGGAGTTCTCGACCGGCGAGGTGCGCGAGTACATCGAGCGCCAGGGCCAGGTCTTCACGGAGCATTCACGCGAGGATCTCATCAGGTTGACGGCGAAGCTGATCGAGGAACAAAAGGTGATCGGGTGGTTCCAGGGTCGGATGGAGTTCGGCCCGCGGGCCCTCGGCAACCGGTCCATCCTCGCCGATGCGCGCAACCCGGCCAACAGGGACGTCGTCAACTTGAAGATAAAGTTCCGCGAGTCGTTCCGGCCCTTCGCGCCGACGGTGCTCGCCGAGCGAGCGCGGGAGTACTTCGATCTGGCCTGCGACAGCCCCTACATGCTCCTGGTGGCCCAGGTCCGGCCGGGTAAGCGCGAGATCCCGTCGGTCACCCACGTGGACGGCTCGGCCCGGATCCAGACCATCACGCGCGAGCAGAACGCCCTGTACTGGGACCTGATCAAGGAGTTCGAGCGGCGGACGGGGTGTCCGGTCATCATCAACACCTCGTTCAACGTGAGGGGCGAGCCGATTGTCTGCACCCCCCATGACGCCTATCTTTGCTTCATGCGGACGAACATGGATTATCTGGTCATCGATCGTTTCGTTCTGGACAAGAAGGCCATGAAGCCGCTGAGAGACGATGTCGATTGGCAGCGGCAGTTCGAGCTCGACTGAGAGAGGAGATCAGCGATGACAGTCAAGGCGAGGAGACCCGGCCGGTCGAAGTTCGGCCTTCTGGTCGAGTTGTGGCATTTCATGAGGGTGCGCAAGAAGTGGTGGCTCGCGCCCATTTTCATCATTCTCGGCCTTCTGAGCCTGCTCATCGTCTTCACGCAGGGATCGGCGCTGGCGCCGTTCATCTACGCGCTGTTCTGATCCCGGCCCGCCGCCTCTTGCGTCCCGCGAGACCCTTCGTGTTGACAGGCGAGGTTGTCATTTGGTGTAATCAAGGGCCCATTCATGGGGGTCATGATGCTGCAGCACACCTCCGCAACACGGCTTTTTCTCAAGCAGGCGCGCAGAAACTTCATCGATACCGGAGCCATCGCGCCGTCATCACGCTACGTGGCGCGCGCCGTCACACGATCGATCACGGCGGCGACCGGCCCCATCGACGTCCTGGAGGTCGGCGCAGGCACCGGGGCGATCACACGCGAGATCGTCCGGAGGTTGCCCCGGCAATCCAGGCTCGATGTCTACGAGATCAACCCGGTTTTCATCAAGCACCTCGAGCGCAGGTTCGGCCAGAGAATGGGCATCAAGGTTCACAACGCCAGGGCCGAGGACGTGGCCGGCGGGCCGCGCTACGACACGATCATCTCCGGGTTGCCGCTGAACAACTTCGCGCCGTCCGATGTGCGGCGCATCCTGGAGAGTCTCTTCTCGGCGCTCAAGCCCGGCGGGGTCCTGACCTACTTCGAGTATCTCCTGATCCGGGAGCTGAAATCGCTCGCCACCGGCAAGCAGGAACGACGGCGGTTGAGGGGGGTCGGCCGTGTCACGAACGGTTTCCTGCGCAAGTATGAGTTCCGCCGCGAGGCGATCCTGCGGAACATCCCGCCGGTTCTGGTCCACGCGCTCAGAAAGCCCGACTAGTCCGCGGCCGTTCCGCCGGCCGTCTCTTCCTGCACCTCGATGAGCGAATCGATGGGCGGATGGGGGACGACCTGCTCGCGGCCGCCCGGCCAGATCACCTCGATGCGATCGACCCGCCTGGCCGCCCCCAGCCCGAACGTGAGGCTCGTCTCGGACTGCGAGCAGTAGCTGGAGCCCGTCCTCATCATGCGCTGCTGTGTGCGTCCGGCGGCGGTGACGCGGATACGGGCCCCCAGCCCGTCGCGGTTGCTGCGAATCCCGTGTAGCTTCACGCGTATCCAGGAGCTGGTGTTCGAGCTCTCGTTGCGCAGCAGGTACGCCGGGCCGTTGCTGGTCGTGAGGACGATATCGAGATCGCCGTCACGATCGTAGTCCAGGTAAGCGGCGCCGCGCGCGACCATGGCGCGGCCGAGAGGATCGGAGGCGTCCCGGCCGCCCGGGGCCGCCGCGTCGAACGTTCCGTCCCCCTCGTTCCGGAACAGGTGAGGCCGCTGGGCGTAGGTGACGTTTTGCTGGACGGCGTGGATGCCGTCTTCCACGTGGCCGTTGGCCACGAAGATGTCCAGGTGGCCGTCGAGGTCGAAATCGAAGAAGAACGCGCCGAACGCCAAGGTCAGCAGACTCGGCGTTCCGATGCCGGCCCGTGCGGCGTCATCGACGAACAGGCCGAATCCCTCGTTATGGTACAGCCCGATCATCTCGTTGCTGAAGTTGCCGATCACCAGGCTCTGATGACCCGAGTCGTCGTAGTCGGCCGCATCGATCCCCATGGCGCCGCGAGCCACCCCCGCTTCCGAGAAGGCGATGCCGACCTCGCGACCCACGTCGGTGAACGTCCCATCGGAGTTGTTGTGGTACAGGAAGTTCGGCTGGGTGTCGTTCGACACCGCGATATCCTCCCACCCGTCATCGTCGTAGTCGAGGATCGCCACGCCGAGCGATTTCCCCGTGGGATCCAGGACACCGGCTTTGCTCGAAACGTCGGTGAAGCGGCCGTTGCCCTCGTTGTGGAAGAGCCGGTTGCTCTGCCCCGTGTACGACTCCGGTGTGCAGTACGATTTCGTCCGGCCGTCCAGCGTGCAATAGATGTCCGTTCGCGCCGTCCACTCGACGTAGTTGCAGACGAACAGATCCAGGCGGCCATCATGGTCATAGTCGAGAAACGCGCTGCTGGTGCCGAAACCGTCGTCGGCCACGCCGGCCGCCGCGCCTATCTCGGCGAAACGGCCGGCATCGTTGCGAAACAGCCGGTTCGGGCCGAGCGCCGACACGAACAGATCGGTGTCGCCGTCGTTGTCGAAGTCCGCGGCGGCCACCCCCATGCCGTAGGCGGGCACGTCCAGGCCGGCCGCCCGCGTCACGTCGGAGAACGTCCCGTCGCCGTTGTTGCGATACAGCGCCGGCAGGGGAGCCCGTCCCCCCGCGGCCGGTCCGCCCGGATCGTCGGGCCACGGGAGGCCGTTGACGAAGTACAGGTCCTCCCACCCGTCGCCGTCGTAGTCGAGAACGGCCACGCCGGCTCCCATCGTCTCGGGCAGGTACTTCTTGCCGTAGGCGCCGCTGACGTGCTTGAAGCGGATTCCGGCTTCCCGCGTGACATCGCTGAAGCAGGCGATGCCCGCGGACGGCGCGGGGGCGGCCGGCGGGGTCGTCTGGCTCGTCTCGCCGCCGCAGGAGGCCAGGATGAGCAGGCAGGTGGCCACGCCGGCAGCCGGGGTCGATGCCGTGCGCTTCATCGGCGGGCGTACTCGCGACCGGGTCCCGGCGGCTTTCCCGGCCACGTGGAGTGGTGCACGTGAACGGCCTGTCGTTCGTTGTTCTCCTCCGGGTGCAGGCGGCGGCGTCGCCCCGTCAACTCCTGTGATGGCTCATCGGCCTTGAAGCGCGCGTAGAGGATCTCCTCGCGGCGGGCGTTCTCGAGATCCTTCTTCCCGCGATAGCAGAGCATCAGGTTGTAATGAGCTTCGAGGTCCTCGGGGTCGACAAGCAGCGTTCGCTTGAAGGCGCGGATGGCGCGATCGTAATCCCTCTTCAGGAACAGGATCCGGCCGAGCTGGTCGAGGACGACGCGGTCGCGGGGATACGACTCGAGCGTGCGGTTCAGATGATCGATGGCGTCGTCGTAGCGGCCCTCGCTCTTGAGGGCCAGGGCGTAGAAATAGTGCGTCTTCGGAAGGGCGGGATCGATCTCGAGCGCCCTGTCGAGCGATGCAAGCGCGGCTTGGTGCGTTCCTTCACGGATCTGCGCGCGCGCGATGTTGACCCAGCCGTCCGCGTAGCGCGCGTCGATCGCGGTCACCTTCCGGAAGGCCGCGATGGCCCCTCTCAGATCCCCTTGGCGCAGGAGGCCGATCCCGTAGTCGTTGAACCGCTCGCGGCGGATCGGGTCCGCGTCCGAGGGCGGGGCGTCCGCGGGCCAGGAAGCCAGCCCGGGATCGACGATGCGGAACTCCTGGACATCGGAGGCGAGCTCGATGATCGGCAGATCCGGGATCTGCTTCAACTTGCCCGCCACGCCGGACGTGTCCCCGGTGAACACCCACCGGCCCGTATCGTATCCCGGCGCCACCTCGAGATCCTTCTGCCTAGGGTCGCGCACGCCCGCGTACGACCACTGCGTGTTCCACCAGGAGAACTTGCGGTAGTTGACCTTGGCGGTCAGTCGTATCGAGCGGCCCGCGTCGGCGGGGATCCGGAGCTTGAAATGGGCGGTGTCGGACGCGCCGGGAGGGATCTGTCGCGTGTACAGGACCGCGCGCGCGGCCCAGGCGTTTCGCTTGTTGATGAGGTTTCCCCGGCCGTCCAGCAGGAACGACCTGAAGGAATGCGCGGCCGGGTCGACGGGACCCTTGCGCGGCCCGCGCGGCCCCTCGCGCTCTTCGACCCACCCGCTCCAGAAGATCACGCGGCCGGTTTCGTCCTCTGCTTTCAGCTCGACCCAGACGTCGAACGCGTCGATCGTTCCCCCGGGAAACCGGTGTCCGATGTTGCGCGTGCGCGTGACGACCTCGACCAGGTAGTCGCCCCCGCGCGCGAGCACGGGCGGAGGATCGTCGCGGGGCGGATGGGGAAGCGGGCCGAGAAGCCGTCGCCGTCCGCCCGGACCCTCCTGCAGATCGATCACGCCGAAGATGTCCACCGTCACGCTGTTGTCCTGGAGGAACCTGGTGGTCGCCTCGAGCTGCGCCTGGTCGCCGTTGACGAACGGGATGGCGGTGTTGGCTCCGGGGAAACGGTGCGAATGGACGCGTCCGTTGATGTTGCCGGCGTCCTCGGAGGCGACCAGCGGCATGTGGCAATCGGTGTACGTCTTCGACACCGCCGGGTAGTAAAACGACCGGGCGCCTTCACCCGACACGCCGCTGGTCTGCCACGCGTCGTACTCGTCGAAGCCACGGAACCAGCGGTAATGATTGACGGGGACGTCCAGGTGGACCTTGTGGCACACGGAGCAGAACTGCGGCGTGCTCTCCGTGTGAAAGGGTTTGAGCAACGTCCGGCGATGAGGTTCCGGGTCCAGGCGCACCATGTAGTCGTGCAGCACCTGCATGAGGGGTGTCTTGCTCGAGGCCAGCTTGTGCATCTGCGGGTACTCGATGACGAACCCGCCCTGGCCCATCGTGTCCTTGACGTGCACGATCGAGTGGCACACCATGCATCCGATGCCCGCGTTGGCCTCCGGAGTGTGAAGCTGCTCGCGGATGGGCCGGTCCATGCGCCCGGTCAGCAGGACGGCCATGTCGTGGCATCCTCCGCACAGCTTGGACGGCCTGGTTCCCACCGTATCCTGCATGTACTCGACCGCGCGGCGGTACCATTGATTGTTGAACGACGAGAAATGATGCATGGAGCTTTCCCACTGGGCGGTGATGTCCGGGTGGCAACCGCTCGTGCCGCAGGACCCCTTCGAATCGAGGAACAGGTCCGAGGGCAGGTACCTGCCGCCGGGCGTCTCGTTCGACGAGGGGAAGAACGGGTTGGCCGGCCCGCCCCCTTCGTCCATCGCTGTCAGCGGCGGTGAGGGGGGATTGACGATCCGGACGGCGGCCGGGGGAAAGACGGCGCGGACGGCGTGGACGAGGAGGGGGAAAGCGAGCGCCGTGCCCAGCACCGCGAGGTTCCATCTGAACACGGCCCGCGCCTTGCCGTCGGCCGAGGGCCGGCGCGACCAGGCCCAGACCAGGATGAGCACCATGGCGCCGCCGGTCAGGGCCGCCACGATGTGAAGCCTCAACAGCCCGAGATACGGGCGCGATGTCCCCGTGTAGGCCAGCGCCGCGCCCGAGAGCACGAACACCGCGGCCACGACCGCCAGGATCCGCAGCAACAGGCCCTGTGGCCCTCCGCACCTGCGGGCGCTCTTGAAAAGGGCGGGCAGGCTCCTGGTCAGGATCGCCAGCGCCAGGGGAACGCCCATCACGACGTGCAGGACGACGTTGGCGTGGTAGAAGATGCTGGCCGTGTCGAATGCGGCCAAGTACGAGGCGTTGAAGATCTCGAAGACCGCGATGCCCAGGATCCAGCGCACGGCCCTTGAGCGCACCTTTCGTGCCGGCAAGGATTTCCTCGAGTAGGGCGGCACTCCTCTTCACCTGGCGCGAACCATGAGCGAGGCCGCAATGGATTGATCAGTATAGATATCTCCTCCCGGCACGATCAAGAAGCTCATCGCGCGCCGGCCCCGATCCCGGTGCTACCATGGCGTGATGAAACTCGTCGGCCTGGGCGACAGGTACCTCGCCCGCCTGGTCTCTCGGCCTCGACTTCGGTGGAGCCTGTACGTGACCCTGGCCCTGACGGCCGCGGGGAACCTCTACGGGCGCGTTCTTCTCGAATCGACCGCCCGGGTCCTGCCGTCCTACGGCGTTGTCCTGGCCGGCTACGGCCTCGGCATGGTCCTCCTGTCGCGCGACGTTCGCTGCCGCGTCGTCTACGCGACCTTCGCGGTTCTGGTCGTCGCGGCGTTCTGGAACGGATTCATCGCGTCGCACGCGCGCTGGATGGGCATGGTCGAGATCGCGTGCAGCCTCGTGCTCATCCGGCTCCTGGCCGCGCTGAGCGCCGACCCGCGGTTCGTGGAGACGGACGCTGTGCTAGGATCCGGCAACCAGGACAGGTGATCGATCGTGTATGACGGGAGGGTTGCATGAAACGTCGAGCGTTGACGGCTCTTCTGGCCGTGGGAGTCCTCGTTTTCTCACCGCAGGCCTTGGCGAAATCCAGGAAGAAGAAAGGCGGCAAGTCCTCGGCCGTGATCGCCACGATAAACGGCGAGCCGGTGACGAAGGCCGAATGGTCGGCGGTCTGGAAGACCGACCAGTGGCTGGGCCCGCAGTTGAAGAAGGAGGCCGGGTTCGCCGACAAGATGAGCGGCAGATCGTTCGAGGATTTCTTCTTCCGCGAGGAGATCGTGAAGATCCGCGTGATGAAGCAGAAGTACAAGGACGCCCTTCCCGCGATGAAGGCGGCGATCGATCGCATCTACCAGGAGGCCAAGGCCGGCGCGGACTTCGCGGAGCTGGCGCGCAAGTACTCGCAGGACCCGGGCTCCGCGAAGAAAGGAGGCGACCTGGGTGCGCCGAAAGAGTTGCATGAGATGGTGTTTCCCTTCAACCGGATCATGATGAAGACCAAGCAAGGCCAGATCAGCGAGCCGTTGCTGACCATCTTCGGCTACCATATCCTGAAAGTGGATCGCATCTTCCCGGCGATCGCCACCGAGGGCAAGGGCAAGCGGGTCGCCGTGCGCAATATCCTCATCAGGTATCCCAGCGCCGACGCCCGGGAGGAGGCCGAGCAACTGGCGGATGCCGCCGAGGTGAAGATCCTGGACAAGAAACTGTGCAAGAGACTCGTGAGCTACTGCTCGGCGGGGAGCTGACTTGATCCGTTTTCGACGCCTTCCGGCGGCGCTCGCGGCGCTGTCGATTCTCGCGATGGGAACGCCGGGCGCGGCCATGCGCCTGTCTTACCGCGTCCCGGCGCCCGCGGGCGGGCATATCAGCGACGAGGACTTCAAGGGCAGCATCGTGGTCCTGGATATCTGGGCCACCTGGTGCGGCCCTTGCCGGATGGTGATCCCGCACCTCGTCAAGCTCCAGGAGGATTTCCGCGACAGGGGGGTGAAGGTCGTCGGGCTGAACGCGGACGGATCGTCGGGGCCCGCAGAGCGGGCCGTGATCCGCGAGTTCATCAAGCAGTACCAGATCAACTACCCCGTCGGTCTCATGACTCCCGGGGCTTACCGCGAGGTGGCGCGGGTCATGGGGTACGCGCCCGGCGAGGGGATGTCGATTCCGACCACCATGCTCATCGCTCGCAACGGCCTGGTCGTGAAGCGGTACCCGGGATACTTCCCCGGCCAGGAGGACGAGCTGCGAGCGCTCGTGACCCAGCTGCTCGAGAAGGATGAGGCCGCGGGGAAGGCGAGGTAGCCGCATGTCGCGCCGCCGGGCCACGCCGCGGACATGAAGCGCGGCGCGGGCAACCTGCTGGCGGCGGTGCTCGCGGCGGTGTTGACGCTGCTCGGCCTGGAGGCAGCGACGCGTCTGCTGTGGACCAGCGCCCCACTGGTCGGCGGCGAGGGCGAACCCCTTCCTCTTGAAAAGGTCCCCGACCGGCGTGTCATCTACCGGCTGGTTCCCGGCTCCTCGGGCCGGTACAACGGGACCTCGGTGACGATCAATTCCCGCGGTCTGCGGGATCGCGAGTACGCCGAGACACCGCCGGAGGGGATGACCCGGATCCTCGTGCTGGGCGACTCGATGGTGTTCGGGATCGGGCTTTCCCCCGAGCGAACCCTGCCGGCGCAGCTGGCGCGCGCTCTCGCCCCGGCCGAGGCGATCAACGCCGGCGTCTTCGGCTACAACCTGGACCAGGAGATCTCGCTGCTTGCGGACGTGGGCCTCGACTACCGGCCCGACGTGGTCGTGGCGTGCTTCGTCCACAACGACATCGACAACTGGGGGCTGGGCGATGCCGGAGCGGTGCCACGGATCACGAGCAGTCGGTTCGACCCTCCTCCCCCCGGTGCATGGTCCGACAGGATGGCGGACCTGCTCCTGCCAGCGCCGTTCGATCCGGATCGGCTGAATCTTCTGCCCGGCCGGGCGCGCGGGGGGCGCGCGGGGCGTGCCGGGCCCAGCCGGCTGTACCGGTTGGCCTACCGGCGCCTGCGGACGGACGCGTGGAACCTCACCGAGGGCGAACGGCCGGACCCGTTCGTCGAGAACCCCTCCTGCCAGGCCGAGCAGGTGATCTGGCAGCCCCTCGGCCGGCGTTACGCTCGGATGCGGGAGATGGTCCGCGGCGCCGGCGCGCGCCTGGCCGTCGTCATACAGGGGGGCCAGCTCTGGGAGGGGCGGCCGCTGCGGCGGCTCATGCGGATCTTGAGGACCGAGGCGATCCCGTTTCTCGATCTCACGCCCGTGTGGCGCGATCCCGCCTACTACGCCCGGCGGTACTCGCTGGGGTGGGACCCTCATCCCAACGCCCGCGCCAATCGGATCGCGGCGTCGCTGGTGGCCGATTTCCTCGAGCGCAGCGGGATGATCTCTCGCGGCGCGGCGCGCGGGGATCGTGACGTCGGGCCTCGTGACGTCATCGCCGACGGGCCGGAGCTGCGCCCGGTGCTGGCCCAGTGGCGCAAGCGGCAGTCCTCACGGATCCGCGAAGGCGAGCGAGCATGGCGCGATGAGACCGCCCGGTTCACGGCCGCGCTCGACCTGTTCGGATCCGATCTCGAACACCACGCGGATCAGGTCCTGTACGGGTTCTGGCGCCGCCGGGAGGGTGAGCCGCCGCCGGCGCCGCTCGCTCGCGCGCGGGGGCTCTGGATGGCCGAGCGGGGCGCCGTCCTTCTGCGTCGTTCCGCCCGGACGGCCCAGGTGGTGATCGATCTGGTGGTTCCCGCCGCACCGGGCGCCTCCGGGCGCGGGCCGACGGCGCTGACGGTGGCCCTGGGAGCGTTCCCGGACGATTGCGAGGCGTTCACGCGGAGCTTCCCGCTCGAGAGCGGGGACGCCGGCGGACGGCTGCGACTGCGGACTCGGATCCCCGAGGCGCTGCGAGCGACCGGCACGCTCGAGGTCGGGCTGAGAGTCGATCGCTGCCTGCGGGCCGGACGGCTCGGACGGCCGGCGCCGGCGACGACCCACGGCTGGTTTCGGTGTTCGTCCAGCGCGTCGCGCTCGAAGCCGGGCGATGATCATTCGCACCCGGCTGAAAAGCACGCCCCGCGTGGGTTTCATGGTGATCCCGGATTGACATTGAAGGGGGTTCTGACGTAGGATGAGGCATCTTCTGCAATCGAGCGACGGCCCGCGATCGTGGGGTGCGAGAGTCCCATGTGCGGCGCTTTTTGAGCGCGAGTCCCAGCTTGATTGCCCCAGAGACGATCACCAGGAGGGGCGAGGATCATTCTCGTCATCGTCTCGGGAGAGTCGCAACCATGAGACCCACGTCGAGCGATTCGGGCCGGCAGCGCGGGATCCGTGCGGTCCCGCCGGCGCGTGAAGCCGGGGCCATCGAAGATCTCATCATCCTCGCGCGAGCCGGTGCGCCCTTCGAGCAAGCGCTCGAGCGGATCCTGCGGGCCACGATCCGATCCTTCGATGCGGAGGCGGCCGGCCTGTACCTGCTCGACGAGCGGGCCCGGCGCCTGAAGCCGCGGCTGGCCGCGACGTTCGAGCCGGACGGCGTCGTTCGTCTCGGCCGTCCGCCCGGCGACGGGATCCGGCTGGCCCCGCTGGACCGGGGCGATCCCTTGTTGCGGGCTCTCGCCACCGGCCGCGTTCAGCTCGTCGAGGACACGCGGACCCTTGCCGGCGTGGCGATCCTGAAGACGATGCCGGAGGGCCGGTCGCCCGGCGGGATGGTGGCGGTCCTGCCTCTGCTCGCCTTCGAGCAGAACATCGGAGTTCTCTTCATCCGGTCGCCGGCGGGGGGCCTGCGGGCGAGCGACAGGGTGCTGCTGGAGGCGTTCGTCAACGAGGTCGGCCAGGCGATCGAGCGGTCCTCGATCCCTGCGGTCGATGGGGCGGGCCTGAGGATCACGCTTCTCAATCGGGCCGCACTCGATCTGCAATCGGACATCGCCTCCGACCGGATCTTCTGCAAGATCGTTCACGGGGCCGTCGAGGCGCTCGGGGTGCGCCGCGGGATCTTGTGCCTCTTCGATCACGAGCGCGGCGTCCTGACCGGCAAGGCCGCGGTGGACCGCGACGCGCCCGATGAGGGGGAGAGTTTTCGCCGGATGGTCGAGAAGCTCTCGATCCCGGTGACAGATCCCGACGAGGTCCTGGCCGCCACCGTCCTGGACCGGCGCAGTTTCGCCCTGCCGCCGGCTGCCGGCCACGGCGAACAGCCCACCCGGGCGACGGCCCTTCCGGAGGAGCTGCGCCGAAGCGACCTGCTCGTGACGCCCCTGACGGCGGGCCCCGTCGTCGTGGGGGTGCTGGCGCTGTTCGGGCGGCCGGATCGGGGCTCCCCGACGGATGACCTGTACTGGCTCCGGGCGTTCGCGGCCCACGCCGGGCACGCGACCCTGAGGGCCATGGCCGGGCGTCATTTCAGCGATTCCGAGAGCCGCTACCGGCGTTTCGTGGAGGAATCGCCCGACGGGATCGTGGAAACGACGCTCGACGGGCGGATCCTGTTCTGTAACGACGCGGCCCCGCGGCTGCTGGGGTGCACGCGCGAGGAGCTGCTGCGGCGCAACGCGCGGTCCTTTTACGTTCATCCCGAGCAGCGCGACGAGCTCATCAAGCTCAATGACCAGAGAGGGCGGGTCGAGAGCATGGATGTCTCCGTCAAGCGCCAGGACGGCACGATCTCCCACGTCAGCCTCTCGACGCGGCTTTCCCAGGGGCCGGACGGCCCCCTTCTGCGCGTGAGCTTCCGGGACGTGAGCGAACGCCACGAGCTGGAGCGGAGAATGCGGCTTCTGGTCGACGCCGTCACCTACTCGGCCGACGCCATCGTCAGCCTGGACCCATCGGGAAAGATCGTTTCGTGGAACCAGGGGGCGGAGGCGATCTACGGCGACCACCG
>JBHHZN010000029.1:0-13269 GCA_046758155.1 Acidobacteriota bacterium
GAATGTGGCCTTTCAACCGCAAGAGGGACCTTCCCGAGACGAAGGGACGGAACCCACTTCTGTGAAAGCCATGCCGGAGAAGATTAGCGTCATCGTCCCGACCTTCAACGAACAGGATAACCTTCAAGAGTGTCTCGAGTCAGTCAAGTGGGCCGATGAGATCCTCGTGGTCGATTCGTTCTCCACCGATCGCACGCTGGAGATCGCGCGGCGCTATACGGACCGGATCATCCAGCGTGAATACATCAACTCGGCTTCTCAGAAAAACTGGGCTATCCCGCAGGCCGCGCATCGCTGGGTGATGGTCGTCGATTCCGACGAGAGAGTCACCGGGCCGTTGCGTGACGAGATCCGCGCTCTTCTCGACCGCGGGCCCCGATGCAGCGGCTACGTGATCCGCCGGATCAACCATTTCCGCGACCGACGGATCCGGTTCGGTGGCTGGGGGCGGGATCGCGTGTTGAGACTCTGGGAGAAAACCAAGGGGCGATACCAGGAGAAGGAAGTTCACGCCGAAGTCGAAGTCGACGGGCCCGTGGCGGAACTCAAGCATCCGCTCCTGCACTACTCGTTCCGGTCCTGGGACTCCTACATGCCCAGGATCGACCGGTACACCTCCTGGGGGGCCGACGAGTACTTCAGGAGGGGACGGCGCGCGACGTTCCTGGATCTGGTCCTGAGGCCCCCGGCACGGTTTTTCAAGCGCTATATCCTCCAGCTGGGCTGCCTCGATGGGATGGCCGGCTTGATGATCACAGGCATTGATACATGGGTCGTGTTCTTGAAGTACGCGCGTCTCTGGGAGCGATGTCGCCGACGGGAGGATGGAACCGTTCCGCCGTCCCGCCGGGAATCCGTCGCGCACCGACCAGGGCGTGAGCCCTGATGACACGGGAGGTTCCTCCGGAGGATCGCCCCCCCTTCTGGCTTCGGCGCGCGCTGGCCCCCCACCGGCCGTTGGCCGCGCTGGCGATGCTGTCTCTTCTCATCTACCTGCCGTGTGTCTGGACGAGAGACCTGTGGAACCCCGATGAGCCACGCTACGCGGAGGTGACCCGCGAGATGGCCTCCCGCGGTGACTTCATCCTCCCGCATCTCAACGGTGAGGTGTATTCGCAGAAGCCGCCGGTCCTGTTCTGGCTCGGGGGACTGGCGGGCCGGCTCCCGCTCGTCCCGCCCGGATCCGGGCCCCGCCTGGTCGCCGTCATCGCGGCCGTTTTCACCCTGCTCCTGACGTTCTGGATCGGCCGCCGCCTCGCGGACGCCGAGACCGGCTGGCTGGCCGGCCTGGTGCTGCTGACGTCTCCGCTTTTCTTCCTGCACGCCACCTCCGGCGTCACGGACGGCCTGCTCGCTTTCTGGATCACCCTGGCCATCTGGTGCGGAACAGTCGCCCGCGAGAAACGCTCGACGACCCTCTGGATCGCGTGCTACCTGGCCATCGGACTCGCCGTCATCACCAAGGGACCGGTCGGGTTCATCATCCCGGCGGGAGTCCTGATGATCGTGGCCTGGGGGGAGGATGGGATACGCCGTGTCCGGGCGACGCACGCTTTGTGGGGATTGGGGATCGTCCTGGCGGTGGTCGCGGTCTGGATCGTCCCGGCCTCCTTGCGCGGCGGCGGGGAGTATCTCGATACGATCCTGCTGAAACAGAACATCGGCCGCGCATACGAGTCTTGGCACCACAAGGAGCCGTTCTATTACCACCTGAAAACGTTCCCGGGCGGGTTCGTTTCCTGGGTGCTGTTTCTGCCGACGGCCCTGTACGGCGCGTACAGGCGGCTT
The DNA here is from genome assembly GCA_046758155.1 of Acidobacteriota bacterium. Lineage (GTDB taxonomy): Bacteria > Acidobacteriota > Polarisedimenticolia > JACPZX01 > DASXTC01 > JBHHZN01. Next base: position 1,789 of record JBHHZN010000029.1, read on the forward strand.
CGCCGCCGGGCCGGAAAGGGTCTCTTGCGCCTGAAGGCGGCCCGCGTGTCGCTCGTCTGGATGGTTTTTACCTTCCTCTTTTTCAGCCTCGTGTCGGGCAAGAAAACCCGGTACCTGCTCCCGCTGTATCCGGCGGCCAGTCTCCTGGTCGCCATGGAGTTGAGGCCGCTTCTGAAAGGGGCCCGCGGTCGGATCCGTCGAGGCATTCCACTGGTGCTGGCGTGTGTCCTGTATGTGGCCGTCGGAGCGGCGCTCCTGGCGATCGGTTTCGGCGCCGGCGGTCCCGTGGTGTCAGCCATGCGGGATCTCGCCCCGGACCAGCGCGAGGCGCTGATGGGGATCGCGCGGTGGCCCGGGAGCGTCTTGTTCGCTCTCACCGGCGGTGCCGTCCTGGGGTTGTCCGCCGGCGGAGCGATCTCGTCTCGAGGGAGGCCGCGCACGGCCCTCGCCTGCTTGCTGTGCACGGCCATCGCGCTGGCGGCGACCACCGAGTGGATCGGCGTGCCCGTCCTGAACAGGATCAAGTCGGCGCGCCCGCTCGCGGAGGTTGTTGCCGCCGCGGTCGGCGGCGGCCGCGAGGGCCGCGGCCATGACCTCGTCATGTATCGCGGAGATTTCGCCGGCGTGTTCAACTTCTATCTCCGGCGCGATCGGATACCCGTGATCAGGGATCTCGAGGAGATGCTGGCGTTCCTCTCGGCTCGGCCGGAGGCCGTGGTCATCACCCGCGAGAAAGACCTCGTGCGGCTCGAGAGGCGCGTCGAGGGGCTCGAGCGCTTGCAGTGTCGCCGGGTGGGAAACGAGGTCTTTTGCGCCGCCCGGGTCAAAGCGGCCGGGCCGGCAGCGCGGCCAGAGGCGGCCGCTGCACGCGTCCGCCCTCCCGCGCGGGCCGGCTCAGGCCGTGCAGGCCCGCTTCATGGCGCTGCAGACGGTCCGCCGGTCGGCTTCGGACAGCTCCGGGTAGAGGGGTAGAGAGAGGACTTCCCGTGCCGCCCGCTCGGCCTCCGGGAAATCGCCGGCCCGGTACCCCAGGTCGGAGTAGGCCGGGTTGAGGTGGATGGGCAGCGGGTAGTGGACGCCGGTGCCGATCCCTGCGGTCGCCAGCTCCTGCCGGATCCTGTCACGCTGCGGCGCGCGGATGGTGTAGGCATGGTAGACGTGGCGTGTGCCCGGCGTTTCGCCCGGTGTGATGATCCCGATGCCTTGCAACTCCTCGTTGTAGCCACCGGCGTGGCGGCGGCGCGCGTCGTTCCATGCGTCAAGGTGCCGGAGCTTGACGCGCAGGATCGCGCCCTGCAGGGCCTGAAGACGCGCGTTGAACCCCTTCAGTTCATGGCGGCCCTTGTGTTGCTGGCCCCAGTCGCGCAGCATGCGCAGCCTGCGAGCTCGACCGGCATCATTCGTGACCACGATCCCTCCCTCGCCGCACGCGCCCAGGTTCTTGGTGGGGTAGAAACTGAAGCATCCCAGGTGGCCGATGCCGCCGACGGGCCGCGTGCCGAAGGCCGCGCCGTGGGCCTGGGCCGCGTCTTCGATGACGAGGATACCGCGGTCCCGGGCGATCTCCAGGATCCTGTCCATGCGCGCCGGCTGACCATACAGGTGAACGGGGATGATGGCTCGCGTGCGATCGCCGATGGCCTCCTCGATCCGATCGACGTCGATGGTGTACGAGCGGGGTTCGATGTCGACGAGCACCGGTCGCGCGCCCGCGTACTCGATGACCGCCACGGAGGCGACGAAGGAAAACGCGACCGTGATGACCTCGTCTCCAGGGCCGATTCCCGCCTCGACCAGCGCCAGGTGGAGTGCGCTTGTCCCCGATGCGACCGCGACGGCGTGCCCGGTGCCGGTGTAGGCGGCGAACTCCCCCTCGAAAGCGGAGACCTCCTCGCCGAGGACGAAGCGACCGCTGTCCAGAACCCGCGTGACCGCCTCCTGGATCTCGGTGCGGATCGTCGCGTGCTGAGCCTTCAGGTCCACCAGCGGAATCATCGGCGTGCCGCCTTCGCCCGCCCGGCCAGCAGACGCGTGTACAGATCGAGGGTGCGCTCGACCATGAGGTCGACCCCGAACCGCTCGCAGGCGAGTCGGTGGCCGCCGGCGGCAAGCCGTTGCGCCAGGGAGGCGTCGGTGAGCAGCTTCTTGATGCCCTCGGCCAGGGACCGTGGATCGTGGGCGGGGACCAGCAGGCCCGTCGTCCCATCGGACACGATCTCGGGGAGCCCTCCGGCTCGAGCGGCGACGACGGGAAGTTTCATGGCGAAAGCCTCCAGGACCGAATTGCAGAGCCCCTCGTAGTACGACGGCATGCAGAATACATCGATTGCCTTCAGGATTCTCGGGACGTCGTCGCGATGCCCGGTGAGGATCACCCTGGCCGCGCCCCCGGCGTCACGGACCAGCCTCTCCAGCGACTCGCGCTCATCCCCTTCGCCGACGATGACGCACCAGGCCCGGGGTACGGCCCGCGTGACCTCCGGCATGGCGGCGATGAGGTCCTTCTGGCCTTTGTGCCAGGCGAGGGCGGCGACGTTTCCCACGATCAACGCGTCTTCGGGCATCCCGAGCTCGGCGCGCAGGCCATCGCGCGTGTCGGGGACATCCGCGAACCGTCGCAGGTCGATGCTGCTGTTGATGACCGTGATCCGTTCTTGTTGCACACCTGTTTCGGCGAGGATGTCGCGGATGACATCCGCCACGGCGATGTAGCGGTCCACGAGCTTGCTCCGGTATTTCCAGAGATTGGTTGGGTAACGCCTGATCGGAAAGTCGAGCCGGCGCGTCACGACAAGCGGTGTGCGCAATCCGAGCTTGCGGGCGAGCAAGGCGATGGCGTGCGCGCGCGACGTCTGGGCGTTCAGCACGTCGCAGGGGCGATCCTTGAGATGATCGGCAAGCTTCGCCGCGGCGATGAGATCGATATCGGCGCGCATGTTCAGCTCGAACGCGGGGATCGATTCCTCGCGGCAGCGGTTCCACAGGGCGCTGCTCGGCAGCGTCACCGCCTCGCTCTCGTGGCCGAGCCGCCGCAGGCCGAGCATCAGGTTGAACACCTGGCTTTCACCGCCTCTCCACGTCGGTTCCGTGTTGACGTGCACGATTCTCATCAGGCGCGGCTCCGTTGGCGGATCGCCGGCGAGGGAAAGAGAGGCGCCGCCCGGGGTGGAGCGTGGGGAGAGACCCTGGCCGCCGGTGCCTCGCGCGAGCGCATGAGCCGGACCGGGCTTGTTACCCGCGCACGGGCCGGATCGTCATGGGACGGCCTTCCTGGGCGAGAAGCGCCATGTGATGCCGGCATGGATGCTGTTGAACGAAACGGTGTCACGCTCCGTACCGTTCGCACTGGGCAGGGGATCCTCGACGAGGCCATCCCACGTCGATCCCTGGTAGCCGAGGAAAACGTCGAAGTAACGCAGCTTCCAGACGGCCCGGACATCGATGTCCAGGATCTGCGCGCGGAGGTTGTCGTCGTTCGCCTCGTTCGTCTCCGCGACCACGAGTCCGCCCGCGGTGTCGAAGAACTGCTGGACCGCAGCACCGTTGGTATCCGCCTGCAGGATCGAGGCGGTCAGCCCTCCCGTCAGCATGAAGTACCGCCCGAGATTGAACTGCGCTTCCGCCCCGACGCGGACGCCGAAGGCATCCGACTCGAGCTCCTTCTCCTGCTTGAGCACATAGAAGGCGTCGCTGCCTGTGAAAGTCTGCGTCTCGTCGTAGCTGGCGACACGGAACCCCAGCAGCCAGTTCACGCGCATTCGCCGGCCCGCCGTCATCGACCGCAGGTAATCGACGTCGATGGTGATCGCGTCGATGTCGGATGTGAACTCCGTCGACACGCCGGAGGCGCTGGACAGGTAATAGAAGGGACTGTAGTATCCCTCGCCGAACACCAGCGGCTCGATCATGCCCTTCAGGTTCTTGGACTCCCCGTCGGTATTGTCGAATTCCCAGTAGGTGACGCGAAGCGTCCCCCGGCCGGCCCCGAACCCATATCCGAAGCCTGCGCGAAATGATGTATCGATGTCGCTGTCGAACGTGTGACGGGTGTTGCGGACCGGGAAACCGGTCGTATCCGTCTGCACGGCGTATTCCTGATCCACGTTCGGTTGGGTCAAGGCGGCGTCCAGGGTGATGAACCAGCCGGAATCCGCGCCTTGGGCGGTGAGAGGCCGGGTGCACGGAGCGAGAAGGACGAACAGGAACGCAACGATACCCGCGCCGGCTCGCGCGAGCCGGCGTGGGCGCATGGATCGCACTGACATTCCTCCGATTCCTTCCGTATGGACCGCCGGTCACGGCGCGAACATCATTTCGGGCCAGCGTGGGCGAAGGCGTCACTATAAACCGGCGAAGGAAGAAAAGGCAAACGGGGAAACGACTAACGGATGCCTACTTTCAGGCTGGCCCGGTCCAGGTTGGGCTCACCGGTCGTGGGCGTCACCTCCGCCGTGAGAGTCCACCGGCCCGACGCCCCGCTGGCGGGCAGAGGCACCGGCACGGTGATCTTCACCACGCTCACGCCGGCGACCAGGGTGGTGGTCGGGGCGATGATCGAGGTCATGGATCCGAGCGGATCCGTCAGGGATACCGAGTAGACGACGGGCGTGTCGCTTGTGTCGAAGTTCTTGAGCTTCAACAGGTAGGTGGGAGTCTGACCGAACCGGGCGCTGGTGGGTCCATCCAGCAAAGCTCGGACCGAGGGCCGGTCGCAGAAGTTGCCGATGCCGTCGCCATCGAGATCCGCCTGGGCGGTGTTCACTATGTCGGGGCAATTATCGCAGGCATCGCCGAGGCCGTCCCGATCGGAGTCGCTGTTGGAAGAGGCGGCGATGGTCGGACAATGGTCGCAGGCGTCGCCGAGACCGTCGCCGTCACCGTCCGCCTGATCGGGGTTGAAGACGAAGCGACAGTTGTCATCGCACCCCAGCACGGCGCCGTTCGCGCAGAGATTGATGGTGTTCGGATCGCCGTCGCCGAAATCCTCCTCCACGCCGTCTCCGTCGATATCGAGATCGCATGCGTCGCCGACTCCGTCCTGGTCGATATCGTTCTGAAAGGGGTTGACGGATCGGTCGAGCAGGTTGGCATCGATGAAGAGGCAGTTGTCCTGCAGATCCGGCACCATGTCGCCGTCGGCATCGGCGTCGCAGACGTCGCCCAGCCCGTCGGCATCCGCGTCCAGTTGCGCCACATTGCTCAGGGTGGGACAGTTGTCGCAGGCATCGCCGATGCCGTCGCCATCGGCGTCCTCTTGCAATGAGTTGGGTCGGACGGGGCAGTTGTCGTCGCAGTTGAGCGTCGGGTTGTTGGGGTCCGCCGGGTTCGGGCAGAAGGGGGCGTCGCCCTTCGTGCCGCTCCCGTTGCCGTCCTCGAGGACGTTATCACCGTCCTGATCGTCGTCACAGCCGTCGCCGATGCCGTCGAAGTCGAGATCCTCCTGCAACGAGTTGGGTGCCGTGCAGTTGTCGCACACGTCGCCGATCAGGTCACCGTCCGCGTCGTCCTGCGTCGGGTTGTAGACCGTCGGGCAGTTGTCGTCGCAAAGTACCGTGGAGCCGCCCGTGCACCGGTTGTCGGAGTTGCTGCCCAGGCCGAGGCCGTCGCCGTCCTGCAAGATGCCGTCGCCGTCCAGGTCGTCATCGCAGAGATCACCCAGCGTGTCGCCGTCCTGATCGGTCTGCAGTGCGTTGGAGATGGTCGGGCAGTTGTCGTCGCAGTCGAGCGTCGGGTTGTTCGGGTCCGCCGGATTGGGGCAGAAGGGGGCGTCGCCCTTGGTGCCGCTCGTGTTGCCGTCCTCGGAGACACCATCGCCATCGGCATCATCGTCGCAGACGTCGCCGGTCCCGTCGTTGTCCAGGTCCGCCTGCACGAGGCTGTTCGGGTCGATGGGGTTGGCGTCGTTCGGGCAGTTGTCGCACACGTCGCCGACGGCATCTCCGTCGACATCCTCTTGATTCGGGTTCACCCCATTCCTGCAGTTATCGTCGCACATCGTGGTGGCGCCGCCGGTGCAGACCATGGCCGTATTGGGGTCCGCGTCGAAATCCGTCGGGATCCCATCGCCGTCGATGTCCGGTTCGCAGGCATCCCCGGTGCCGTTGAGGTCGGCGTCATTCTGGAACCCCAGGGAAAACTCCATGCTGGAAACGGTGTTCGGGTCGCTGTCGGGAGGCAGGCTGCAGAACGCGGGATTCTCCAGGCAATTGCCGTTGGGGATGTCGAGGCAATTGTCGCAGGCGTTGCCCAGGTCATCGGCATCGTCATCGAGCTGGTTGGAATTGGGGCTCAGGACGCAGTTGTCGCAGAAATCGCCGACCCCGTCGAAGTCAGCATCCTGCTGGCTCGGATTGATCAGGAGCGAGCAGTTGTCATCGCATGCCGCGCCGTTGCCTCCCGTGCATGGGGCGGCCGTGTTGGGATCGCCGTCGAAGTCCTCCACGATGCCGTCGTTGTCCTGATCCAGGTCGCAGGCATCCCCCACGCCGTCTCGGTCGAAGTCCTCCTGGGCCGGGTTGAACGTCTGGGGGCAGTTGTCGCATGCATCGCCGACGGCATCGACCGTGCCGTTCGGATCCGGATCGGTGTCCTCCTGCAGCGGGTTGCTGACGATCGGACAGTTGTCGGCGGCTGCCGTGATCCCGTCCCCGTCGGGGTCGTTCGGATCGAGGACGCCGTTCGGCAGGAATTCAAGCGCTCCGAGATCGGGGCCCCCTTTCCCGTCCATGTCTCCATCCAGGGTGCGGGGGCTGCCCGCCAGATCGGACGTTCCGAAATCCAGGGCGACGACCTGGTTCGATCCGCCGGGCAGGGGGCAGTTCGGATCACCGTTGAGACAGAAGACAGGGGGGTGGCCCGCATCGACGTGCGGGAAGCCGGCCATCGGGACCAGGTCGGCTTCGGCCACGGGCAGGGCGGGATCGACCGGAAAGTTCGGGTTGATCGAGAGATTCCCGTTCTGCCCGATCGGGTCGGGCAGGCCCGAAAAGTTGCCGGCCGTGTTGCCGAACAAATTGTTACTGAACAGGAACGGGCTGGAGGAGAACACGTCCACGCCGCCCCCGTCGACCGATGCGTCGTTGTACAGAAGCAGGTTGTTCAGGATCGCCGGCTGGAAGGCCGGGAGGGTGCCCGTCCCGGCGACCTCGATCCCCCCGCCATGGCCGACGGCTCGGCCCAGCAGGCCCGCGGAATTGCCGGCGATCGTGTTACCCGAGATCCCCGCTTGCGTGCCATAGAGGTCGATTCCGCCGCCTCCGGAATCCGCCCTGTTGCCGACGATCAGGTTGCTGGTGATCGAGGGGCTGTTGGCGCCGAGGAGGGAGATGCCCCCTCCATACCCGTAGAGGCCGTCGGCGGCTCCCAGGGCCCGGTTGCCTGCGATGGTGTTGCGGGTGATCGTGGGAGATCCCCCCCCGATGGCCAGGCCGCCGCCGAGGCCGCCGACCGCCGTGTTGTCGCGGATCTCGTTGCCTTCCAGTATGGCATTGCCGCTGACGAAGATGCCGCCGCCGCGCGCGGCGCCTCCGGGGAAAATGAACCCGATGGCTCGGTTGTCGATGATCGTGTTGTTGGCGATGGTCGGGTTGCCGGACACGAAGATCCCCCCGCCGCTCGTTCCCAATCCTCCGGTGATGATGAACCCTTCGAGCCGTGTATTGGGATCACCGCCCGTTATGAAGACGGTGTTCGAGTTGCGGCCCCCGTCGATGGTCGGCCTCACGCCATTGGAATCGGGGACCCCGATGACCTGGATATCCGAGGAGATGGTGATGTTCTCGTTGTACGTGCATCCTCCTTGCACCTGCACGGCGTCGCCCGGGATCGTGAAATTGATGCCTCCCTGGATGGTCTTGAAGGGGTGCTGGATCGAGCCATCCTGGCCTCCGGAGGTGCTGGCGCAATCGACGAAGACCACCTTGCCGCTCTGGGTGGTCGCCGAGGACACCAGCAGCAGCACGGGCAGCGCGAATCGGAGGACAAGAGGATGCAGGAGCATGCAATGAACTGTAGCATAGAGCCTGGATTCGATGCGCCGGGACCGTTAGAAATAAATCCGCAGAAACCATATATTGTGGTCTTACCGGATCGCACATTCTTCGGGATTTGGAGACAGCGTTGGACAAGGACGCCCCCCTGAAGGAGCTCAGGACTCCCGCCCCCGAGGCCCCCCCCGAACACGGGGCCCCCAGCCGAGATTTCGCCCTGGGCGTCCCCGGTTTCCGCTACAAGGACCTCCACGATACCCGGCGTCTTGCCGACCTCGCCGTCGCCTTCGACGAGTTCCTGCAAGAAAACGATTCGGAATCGTATCAAGGGTTGCTCCGTTATCGCCAGGAGCCGGAGCGTCTTTCGCGGACCGAGATCTCGGACGTTCTGGTGCGAGCGGCGCCATGGGTCAGTCGATTCCTCGGCAGGCTCTTCGGGGTGGAGGAATCGATGGCCTCACTGGAGAAAGCCGCCCGCTCGGAAGAGCCGGTGATGCGCTTCAGGCGGGAGTTCGTTCAGCGCCGCGTCGCGCGGCATTACGGTCCCACGGCGAAAAAGCCTTTCCTCGACCTGCGGGGGCCGGCCGTCAGCTGGCCCGAGGACCTGGCGGGCTTGATGGCGGCCCCGGATCCGGAAAAGGCCCTGGCGCAGCACGTCTGCGGGCTGATGGATCGTGAAAGCAGGCTGAACACCGGGGGAGGGGATCGGGCCGAACGCAAGCAGCTCGAGGCCCTGCTCGCGGCCGCTGAATGCTACACCGCCGCGCTGATGGGTGACGCGTGGCGTGGTCCTTCCTCGCGTTACCATCGCTGGCCGTCATTGCGATTGCCCGAGACGGTGAACCACGACCGCCTGGTGCAGGTCATCCGCCCGCGCGCCGACTTGCCCTCTTTCATGATGGGACCGGTCGAGACACGGCGGCGGCGCGACGGGTTCAAGCTGACGGATCCGCGGATGAATCCGCGCGAGGTGCTCGCGGAAGTCCACTACTGCATCTACTGCCATGCGCGCGACAAGGACTCCTGCTCGAAGGGATTCCCGGAAAAGGATCGAGAGAAGGGTTACCGGGCCAACCCCCTGGGGATTCCTCTGACCGGATGCCCGCTCGATGAGAAGATCTCCGAGGCGCACCTGATGAAGAACCGGGGCGATTCCCTGGCCGCCCTGGCCTTGATCGTCGTGGACAATCCGATGGCGCCCGGCACGGGCCACCGGATCTGCAACGACTGCATGAAAGCGTGCATCTACCAGAAGCAGGAGCCGGTCGACATCCCGCAGATCGAGACGCGGATCCTGACGGATGTTCTCACCCTGCCGTTCGGCTTCGAGATCTACAGCCTGCTGACCCGCTGGAATCCTCTCAACGTCAAGCGGCCGTACGCGCTCGGATACAACGGTCAAAACGTCCTGGTGGTCGGGCTCGGCCCGGCGGGCTACTGCCTGGCGCACCATCTCGCGAATGAAGGGTTCGCCGTGGCGGGCATCGACGGACTCAAGATCGAACCCCTTCCCGATGAGTTGACCGGGGCGGACGGACTGCCTCCCCGCCCCATTCGCGATATCTCCGAGCTGTTCAGCAGCCTGGATGAACGCCCTCTGGCCGGTTTCGGAGGCGTCTCCGAGTACGGGATCACCGTGCGCTGGGACAAGAATTTCCTGGCCGTGCTCCACCTCAACCTCGCGCGCAGGCGGGTCGTGAGGATGTTCGGAGGCATCCGGTTCGGCGGCACGCTGACCGCCGAGGAGGCGTGGGACATGGGGTTCGACCACATCGCCATCGCGGCGGGGGCCGGCCGGCCCACGGTGATCACCATGAAGAACAATCTGCTGCGCGGCATCCGCAAGGCGAGCGATTTCCTGATGGCGCTGCAGCTCACCGGAGCGTTCAAGCGACGGTCGCTGGCGAACCTCCAGGTCCGGTTGCCCGCGGTCGTGATCGGCGGTGGGCTGACGGCGATCGACACCGCGACGGAACTGATGGCTTACTACCCCGTCCAGGTGGAAAAGATCCTGGAGCGCTACGAGGTTCTCACCTCCAAGCACGGCGAAGCGGCCGTTCGGGTGGACTTCCGGCCCGACGAGCTGCCGATCCTGGATGAATTCCTGGAACACGGACGATCCGTCCGGCGGGAAAGAGCCCGGGCGGCCGCGGCCGGCGAGAAGCCCCACCTCGCCCGCCTCGTCCAGCAGTGGGGGGGCGTCACCATCTGTTACAGAAGAACCCTGAAGCAGGCGCCGGCCTACCGGTTGAACCACGAGGAGATCATCAAGGCGTTCGAGGAGGGGATCGGGTTCGCTGAGCTGCTCGAGCCGCTCGAGGCGGTCCCCGACGAACATGGGCATCTCAAGGAGATGATCTTCCACCGCAAGGACGTGGACGACACGATCACCCTGCCGGCCCGCTCCTGCATGGTCGCGGCCGGCACGAGCCCGAACGTCACGTACGAGAAGGAACATCCCGGCAGTTTCGAACGAGACGAGAGAGGTCGTTTCTTCCGCGCATTCCGCGCCGATCTGGTCGACGGCAAGCCCGTGCTCCTGCCGGCCGGAGAGGGCGAAGTGGGTTTCTTCACCAGCTATGAGCACGAGGGGAGACTCGTCTCGTTCTTCGGAGACAACCACCCGCACTATGCCGGCAACGTCGTCAAGGCCATGGCCTCGGCGAAAGACGGCGCGCCCCGCATCGCGGCGCTGTTCCGGGATGCCATCGCGGCCCTGCGCCCGGAGGACCTGCCGGCCCGCCTGCAACGGCTGGATCATTTGTGGAAGCGGATGGACGGCGAGTTGAACTGTGTCGTCCGCGAGGTCAAGCGGTTGACTCCCACGATCATCGAGGTCGTGGTCCAGGCTCAATGCCAGACGAGGAATTTCCATCCGGGCCAGTTCTACCGCCTGCAGAACTACGAGGCGCTGGCCTGGAAGATCGAGGACACGCCGCTGGTGATCGAGCCACTCGCCCTCACCGGCGCCTGGGTCGACCGCGACAAGAACCTCCTGTCGCTCATCGCGCTGGAGCTGGGGGCGAGTTCCCGGCTTTGCAAGTACCTGAAGCCGGACGAGCCGGTCGTGGTGATGGGGCCGACCGGCTCCCCGACCGAGATCGTCCCCGGCGAGACGGTCATGCTCGTCGGGGGAGGCCTGGGCAACGCCGTCCTGTTCTCCATCGCCGAGGGTATGAAGAAGGTCGGGTGTCGGGTCATTTACTTCGCGGGGTACAAGAAGCCGCGTGACTTTTTCAAGCGCGAGGAGATCGAGGCCAACACGGATGTCGTTGTGTACTCGGTCGACAAGGGAGCGCCCATTCCCGTGAGGCGGCCGCAGGATCGATCGGTCGTGGGCAACATCGTCCCGGACAAGATGATCTCGCTGCTGGGCCAGGCGGCGGTGCCCGGCGCGCTGGTGGCGCTGGGCCTGACGCTCACCGGCTTCCGGGTCCAGGGCCAGGCGCCGACCATCGCCGTGATCTGTTTCCTGTCGATGATCGTCTTTCCC
>JBHHZN010000030.1:0-13230 GCA_046758155.1 Acidobacteriota bacterium
ATACTCGCCTGCAGGGCCGTGCTCGTCACACGCGGCAGCCGGGGGATGACCCTCCTGGAGGACGGCATGAAGCCGTTTCATCTTCCCGTGTACGGCGGCGATGAGGTGGCGGATGTAACCGGGGCTGGCGACACCGTCATCGCCACCTTCACGCTCGCCATGGCGACGGGCGCCACCTTCCTGCAGGCCGCGCTGCTGGCCAACTGCGCCGCCGGCCTGGTCGTGATGAAGCGGGGCACGGCCACCGTCCCCGCGCTCGATCTCAAGGCGGCGATCGAGACGGCGGCCCCGACCGTCGAGGCCCGATGATGAAGGTGAAATCGCTGCAGGAACACCTGCCCCTGCTCGCTCTTGCCCGGCGTGCGGGCAAGACCGTCGCCTTCGCCAACGGGATCTTCGATATCCTCCACGTCGGCCACCTGCGGTATCTCGCCGCCGCCCGCCGGCAAGCCGACCTGCTCGTCGTCGGGATGAACTCCGATGCCTCGACCGGGGCGCTCAAGGGGGAAGGCCATCCCATCGTCCCGCAGTCCGAGCGGGCGGAGATCCTGGCCGCCCTCGAGTGCGTCGATTACATCGTGGTCGTCGAAGACAGGACCTGCGACCGCGTGATCCGTGCGGTGCGCCCGGAGGTGCACTGCAAGGGAACCGATTACACGCCGGAGACTGTTCCGGAAGCGGAAACGGTGGCGTCGTACGGAGGCCGTGTCGCGATCGTCGGGGACCCGAAGGATCATGCCACGCGTGACATCATCGCGCGTCTTCGCCGGCGTCCGCCGGCGAGCTAATCGGCGATCTTCAGCCGGCGCGAGGCGATCGCCGCGGCCCCCAGGGCGAAGAGAGCCAGCACGGCTGCCTGTCCCGTGACGTCTCCGGCTCGCCCGTGCCAGGAGATCACCTGGTGCAGGCCGTCCATGGCCCAGGCCGTCGGGAAGACATGCGCCGCCGAGCGAAGCCAGTCCGGCATCACCTCGGACGGCCACATGCATCCCCCCATGGCCGCCATCACCAGCGTGGAGAGGACCCCGACCCCGGAGGCCGCTTCCGGTTTCGTGAAGAGCGCCCCGGCCAGCAGGCCCAGGGCCGCCGACGCGAAGACGAACGGCACCAGCAGGACGATCAACCCGAGGGGCGAGTCTCCCCAATCGATCCGGAAGACGGCCAGGCCGATGAAGACGAAGACCATCACCTGCACGGCGGCCACCGCCACGCGGCCGAACAGCTTGCCCGCGATGATCTGCCCGCGGGTGAGGGGAGAACAGGCCAGCCTCCGCAGAAGACCCTTCCGGCGTTCCGCCGCCAGCAACGCGGCGCCGTACGCCATGGTGGACAGAAGGACGAACAGCACGAGGTTGCCCGGGATGGTCTGGTAATAGCCCGACGGGATCCTCCTCCCGCCGCCCCATCGCGACTCGACGCGCACCGCGTCCTCGTCCGGCGGCATCGCGCCGAACGCTTCCCCCGCCAGGAGCCGGATCGTGGCCCTGTGCAGGGCCACCCGAGCCGCCAGAGTCCCGTCATGACTGACGCGTCTCGTCGTGCGCAGGTTCAGATGCACCTTCTCGCGCGCGGCGATAGCCTCCGAGAACTCCTCCGGGATCGTGATGACGCGACCGGGCGCATCGTCTCCGCCGGGCAGATCGCCGGGATCCGTCACCACCGTGACCGCGAAGTTCTCCTGGCGTAGCTGCTCGACGAACCGATCCGCCAGGGCCGACGGGTCCCGCTGGACGACGGTGAGGCCGATCCGCGTGCTGGCGGGGTCGGAGCCCCCTGCAGCGAAGCTGAAGAAGAAGACCCAGATGAAGGGAGCGATGAAGATCCAGAATATCGAGCTCCGGTCGCGCAGCGTCAGACGCAGATCCTCACGGGCCACCGCCGCGACACGGCGTGCCGGGCCGGTCATGGGGTGGCCCTCCCTCATACCGTCCCCCTGATATGCCGGAATCTGAGAAGGACGATCCCCGCCGCCGTGAACGACGCGCCGATGGCAGCGAGCGCCGCCAGCTGGGGCGCCACCTGCCTCAGTCCATCTCCCGCCTGCAGGGCCCGCAGCGCCTCGTTGCCCCAGTAGCTCAGCGTCACCGTGGAAAACCGCTGCAGCCATCCGGGCAATATTTCCGGCGGCATGAACGCGCCGCCCAGCATGGACATCAGCATGATCAGGATGCCCCCGAACGCGTCCCCCTGACGCTGCGTCCGGGCCACCGCGTAGATCATCGCGGCAAAGCCTGTCACGGCGATCACGATCGCCAGCGAGGCGACGATCAGCGCCAGCGGGTCACTCCACGTTATGCCGAACGCCAGCCACCCGAGGACGATGAAGAGAATCTGCGCCAGCCCCACGACCAGCGCGACCCCGAGGATCTTCGAGACGAGAATGCGTCCCGCCCCCAGCGGGGCGGCCAGCATCCGCCGCAGCGTTCCCCGGGATTGCTCCTCCAGCAGGTCCCGCATCTGCGTGGTGCCGGCGAATAGCAGCCCCATGATGATCATGCCGGGATACATCCAGCCGATCGGATCGAATCCGGCGGCCGCCGGGCTCTGCTCTTCTTCGCTGGCGATCTCTATGAGCGGCGGGAAGAGAAGATCACCCGACGCCTGGACACGATCGTAAACCCACGTCGCGGTGTCGGCGATGCCGGCCGCGTCGTCCCAGCCCTTCCCCTCCAGGAGCCGCCGCACGCGCGGGGCCTGGCTTCCCAGGGCCTTGATGCCCGCGGACAGATACAGCGCGAGCACCTCGGCGCCTTGCTGGGCGACGATCGGCATCACCTGCTGGGCGGGGTTCTTGACCAGCTCAAGCTTGACCTTCCGGCCCGCGAGAAGATCGTCGCCGAACTTCTCGGGGATGACGAGCATCGCGGTGGCATCCTCGTCCTGCAGTCGTTGCAACCCCTCCGCGCGGTCCGCCGCGGGAAGGATCTGCAGATACGGGGAGGCTTCCTCGTTCTGCGAGGCGCCCTTGATGGACTGAGACACGAAGCCGTTGTCACGGTCGACGACGACGAGGCGCATCCGCGGCGTGGGGCCGTCGTCTCCTCCGAAGACCAGCGCCAGCATGCCGGCCAGGGCCAGAGGCAACGCCAGGTTCAGCAGGAACCCGAGCGGCTGGGCGGCCCGCCGGCGGATGTCCTTGATCGTGAGAACGAGGAGCGTTCTCATCAGTCGCGCAGTTCCCGGCCGGTGAGCTTCAGGAAGAGAGTCTGAAGCGTGGGTTCCAGCACGCGCAGATCCTCTATGCCGCGGCTGGTCTGGAACAGTTCGCGCACCAGGCCGGAGCAGGCCGTCGCGTCCCGCGCGGAAAACGAGGCGGCTCCATCGTCCGCGCCGAGCAAGGCGATCCCCTCCACGCTGTCGGCCACCGCGAGCATTTGTTCGGCTGTCATCTCACCGCGCAGGCGCACCACCGGGCCCTCGCCGACCATCCGCCGCAGCTCGCCGACGGTCCCCAGGGCCAGCACCTTCCCGTGATCGATGATCGCCAGGCGGTCGCAGATCTGCTCGGCCTCCTCGAGGTAATGCGACGTGTAAAGGACCGCGCGCCCTCCTTCCGCCTGGGATCGGACGACATCCAGGATACGCAACCGCGCCTGGGGGTCGATGCCGACCGTGGGCTCGTCGAGCAGCAACAGATCGGGTCCGTGGGTCAGGCCGATGGCCAGGTTCAGGCGGCGTTTCAGCCCGCCCGAGAGCCTGCTGACCCGCTCGCCGAGGCGGTCCTCCAGGCCGACCTCGTGGGCGGACGCCCCGACGGCCGCGTCCAGATCCCCGCGGCCGATGCCGTAGACACGCCCCCAGAATCGTAGGTTTTCCCCGACCGTGAGCTCATCGTACAGGGCGATATCCTGGGGAACGACGCCCAGGCGCGAACGCGCCCGGCCGCTGCTGCCGGTGACATCCTGCCCGAAGATGAGAACCTGCCCGGATTCCGGCTGCAGCAGGCCCGCAACCATCGAGAGCGTCGTCGTCTTGCCCGCGCCGTTGGGCCCGAGCAGCCCGAAGACCTCGCCAGCCTGCACCTGAAACGAGATCCCATCGACGGCGCGGTTCTTCCCGTAGGAGTACCGGACATCGACGACGTCGAGAATGGTCCTGTCCTCGGCGCCCGCCTTCACCGGCTGTCCTGCGGGTGATGGTATTCCTGCAGGGACCGCACCGTGAGGGCCTGTCCCTTCAGCGCCTGGATCCCCTCCACCGCGGCGGCCCCGGCCGACAGCGTCGTGATGCAGGGCACGCCATGCTGAGTTGCCGAGATGCGGATCGCCGTTTCATCGAAGTACGATTCCCTTCCCAGGGGCGTGTTGATGACGAGCGCGATGGTCCCGTTCTTGATGTGATCGACGATGTTGGGCCTGCCCTCGTTGACCTTGAAGACGAACTCGGCTGGAATCTGGCGTGTCTTCAGGTGCTCCGCCGTGCCCCCCGTAGCCATCAGATTGAACCCCAGTTCGTGCAGGCGCCTCGCGATATCCACCACGTTCGGCTTGTCGTTGTCGTTGACGCTGATGAAAACGTTCCCGCGGATCGGCAGCGGAACGCCGCTTCCCGCCTGGGCCTTCGCGAAGGCATGGCCGAACGAGCCGGCTATCCCCATGACCTCCCCCGTGGAGCGCATCTCGGGCCCGAGGCAAGGGTCCTCGCCAGGAAACTTGATGAACGGCATCACGGCCTCCTTGACGAACCATTTCTCCAGGGAGACCTCGCGTGTGAAGCCGAGATCCTCGAGTTTCCTGCCGACCAGCACCTGCGTGGCCAGCCTGGCCAGCGGCACGCCGATCGCCTTGGACACGAATGGTACGGTCCGCGACGCTCGGGGGTTTACCTCCAGGACGTAGATCTTCTCGTCCTTGATGGCGAACTGGACGTTCATCAAACCCTTGACCTGCAAGGCTTTACCAAGCTCCCACGTGATCTGTCGGATCCGCTCGAGGTTCTCGGCGCTGATCTTGTACGCCGGCAAGACGCACGCCGAATCCCCCGAATGGATCCCCGCCTCCTCGATATGCTGCATGATGCCGCCGATGACGATCCGCTCACCGTCGCCGATGGCATCGACATCGAACTCGAAGGCATCCTCGAGGAAGCGATCGATCAGGATGGGGTGGGCCGGGGAGGCATCGACCGCTTGCCTCATGTAATCGCGCAGGGAGCCTTCATCGTGGGCAATGCACATGGCCCGACCCCCGAGCACGTAGGAGGGTCTCAGCAAGACGGGGTAGCCGATGCGCCGAGCATGTGCCACCGCCTCCTCGAGGTTCCCCGCCATGCCCGAGTCCGGCTGCCTGATCCCCAGCTCGCGCAGAAGCCTGCCGAACCGTTCCCGATCCT
Organism: Acidobacteriota bacterium; assembly: GCA_046758155.1. Lineage (GTDB taxonomy): Bacteria > Acidobacteriota > Polarisedimenticolia > JACPZX01 > DASXTC01 > JBHHZN01. The sequence continues at coordinate 5,332 of JBHHZN010000030.1, forward strand.
CGGCGAGATCGATCGAATCCGGGCTGGTCCCCAGGATCTTCACGCCGGCAGTCTGGAGTCGCAGCGCCAGGTTCAGCGGCGTCTGTCCCCCGAACTGGACGATCGTCCCCTCGGGCCGTTCCCGCTCGACGATGTTCATAACGTCCTCGAACGTGAGCGGCTCGAAGTACAGCCGCGAGGATGTATCGTAATCGGTCGAGACCGTCTCGGGATTGCAGTTGACCATGATGCTCTCGAAGCCTTCCTCGCGCAGGGCGAACGAGGCGTGACAACAGCAGTAGTCGAACTCGATCCCCTGTCCGATGCGGTTCGGCCCCCCTCCCAGGATGAGCACCTTGCGCCGCCCCGTCGGTTCGGCCTCGCACTCCTGCTCGTACGTCGAGTATAGGTAAGGCGTGTGCGCCTCGAATTCCGCGGCACAGGTATCGACGCGCTTGAAGACCGGTAGAATGCTCCTGTCCCGCCGCGCGCGGCGGACGTCCGCCTCGGTCGCGCCCAGCAGGTGGGCAAGCTGCGGGTCGGAGAATCCCCACCGTTTCGCCCGCACCAGCAGTTGCCGCGGCAGCGTCGGGAGCGTGAAGGCGCGGATCTGTCCCTCCAGTGTCACGATCTGCTCGACATTCTTGATGAACCAGCGATCGATCGACGTGATGGCCGCAATGGCGTCGACCGACATCCCGGCCTGCAGCGCATGCCGGATGTAAAACAGACGGTCCTGGTTCGGGATGGCCAGCCGCTCGCGGGCCCTTTCCGGGTCGATCCCGCCGACCCCATCGGCGCCGACTCCGAACCGGCCGATCTCCAGGGATCGTACGGCCTTCTGGAGGGCCTCCTTGAAGGTGCGGCCGATGGCCATGGCCTCGCCCACCGATTTCATCTGGACGCCGAGCGTGGCGTCAGCGCTGGGGAATTTCTCGAAGGCCCACCGCGGCACCTTCACGACAACATAGTCGATTGTCGGCTCAAAACAGGAAGGAGTCACCCGCGTGATATCGTTCGGGATCTCATCGAGCGAGTACCCGATGGCAAGCTTGGCGGCGATCTTGGCGATGGGGAACCCGGTCGCTTTCGACGCGAGGGCCGACGAGCGGGAAACGCGCGGGTTCATCTCGATCGCGACCATGCGGCCCGACTCGGGCTCGATGGCGAACTGGATGTTCGAACCGCCTGTCTCGACACCCACCCGGCGCATGATCCGCTTCGCCGCGTCGCGCATACGCTTGAATTCCTTGTCCGTGAGCGTCTGGGCGGGGGCCACGGTGACCGAATCGCCCGTGTGCACCCCCATCGCGTCGAAGTTCTCGATGGAGCAGATGACGACGACGTTGCCCTTCAGATCGCGCATCAGCTCCAGCTCGTATTCCTTCCAGCCGAGAACGGACTCCTCGATCAGGACCTGCCCGACCGGGGACAAATCGATCCCGCGGCCGACGATCTCCTGGAACTCCTCGATGTTGTAAGCCGTGCCGGCTCCCGTGCCGCCGAGCGTGAAAGAAGGACGCACGATCGCGGGAAACCCGATATCTGGCAGGATCGCCTCGGCCCCCTGCAACGATTTCGCCACTCCGGATCGGGGAACATCCAGGCCGATATCCTCCATGGCCTTCTTGAACAGGAAACGGTCCTCGCAGAGCTTGATCGAGGGAACCCGCGCGCCCAGCAGATCGACCCCGAACTTCTTCAGGACGCCCTGATCGTCGAGTTGGACCGCGAGGTTGAGCGCCACCTGTCCTCCGACCGTCGGCAGGATGGCATCCGGTTTCTCGCGATCGATCACCTGGGCGATGATCTCGGCCGTGAGCGGCTCGATGTAGGTCCGGTCGGCCAGGTCAGGATCCGTCATGATGGTGGCCGGGTTCGAGTTGATGAGCACGACCTCGAGCCCCTCGGCGCGCAGAGCCTTGCAGGCCTGCGTCCCGGAGTAGTCGAACTCGCAGGCTTGCCCGATCACGATCGGGCCGGAGCCGATGATCAGGATCTTACGGAGATGATCTCGACGCGGCACGGTCCTCGCCGTGTGAGGAGGCTATGGTTTTCGCTTGCTCTTGGTGGAAGAGCCCTTCCGTTTCGCCGGTGCGGCCTTCTTGCCGGACGCCCGGGCGCTCGTCTTGGCCTTCGCGGACGTGCGCCCCTTGGCGACCTTCTTGCCCCGCTTGGACGGCTCCGCCCGGCCGGTCTTGGTTTTGGCCTTGCTCTTGGCCTTGGAGGCCTCGGCCTCCTCGGCAGGCGGCTCTTGGGTCGGCTTCACCTGCTTCTTGCCGCCCATCAGCCGCGAGGCAAGCCCGGCGCTCCGCCGCTTCGGTTCTTCCTTTTTCTTGGAGAACACCGGCTCGGACCCGATCAACTCCACGATGGCCATCTCCGACCCGTCTCCGATCCGCGGGCCCAGCCTGAGGATCCGCATGTAGCCGCCCGGCCTGTCGACGTAACGGGGAGACAGCGTATCGAACAGCTTCTTCGCCACGCCCTTGTCGCGGATATGGCGCATCACGACGCGGCGCGCGTGAAGGTCGTCCCGTTTCGATTTCGTGATGAGTTTCTCGGCGAACGGGCGCAGCTCCTTGGCCTTGATCAACGTCGTGCGGATGCGCTCCCGTTCGAACAACGCCGTCGACAGCGCACGCAGCGTGGCCAATCGATGCGAGTTTGTCCGCCCGAGCTTGCGGTAGGCTCTGTTGTGACGCATCGCGCGGATCCTTTATGGCTCGGGCGACTGCACCGTTGTCGTTGTCTGCAGCCGGCGCGGCCGATCGAGTTTCATGCCCAGGGACAGGCCCATCCCTCCGAGGATCTCCTTGATCTCGTTCAGGGACTTGCGCCCGAAGTTCTTCGTCTTGAGCATCTCCGCCTCGGTCTTCTGAACCAGTTCACCGATGGTTCTGATGCTGGCGTTCTTCAGACAGTTGTAAGAGCGCACCGACAGTTCGAGTTCCTCGACGCTTCGCGAGAGATTCTCGTTGAGCCGCATCTCGTCTTGGTCCAGGTCGTCGCCCGACCCGACGGGGCTTTCTTCGAAGTTGATGAAGATGTTGAAGTGATCCTTGATCAACTTGCTCGCCAGCGCGATCGCGTCCTGCGGTAGGAGACTCCCGTTGGTCCAGACCTCGATCGCGAGCTTGTCGTAGTCGGTGGTCTGGCCGAGTCGCGCATCCTCGACCGTGTAGTTGACCTTTCTCACCGGCGAGTGCACCGAATCGATCGGGATGTAGCCCAGATCGAGGTCATCATCGAAGTTCCGGTCGGCGGAGACGTACCCGCGTCCCGGCTTGACCCGCATTTCCATCTGGATCCGGCCTTCCTCGCCCAGAGTGGCGATGGGGATCTCCGGGTCCAGAATCTCGACGTTGGCCGATGTCTCGATGTCGCCCGCCGTGATCCGCCGCGGTCCCTCGACCTTGAGGCGGATCGTCTCGGGGTGATCCACGTTGAGCTTCAGCGGGATTTGCTTGAGGTTGAGAATAATATCGGTCGTGTCCTCGACGACGCCCTCCAGGGAAGAGAACTCGTGCAGGATTCCGTCGATCTTCACGGCCGTCACCGCCGCTCCTTCGATGGAGGACAGCAGGACGCGTCGCAGGGCATTGCCGATCGTCGTGCCGAAGCCTCTCTCGAAGGGCTGCGCGTAGAACATACCGTAAGTCGGACTGAGGCTTTCTTGAACGCACTCAAGCCGTTTGGGCCGCTGAAAACCTTTCCAGTGCATCAGACAACTCCTTAATGACGCTGCGAAGCGATTCCTACTTGGAATAAAGTTCAACAATGAGCTGCTCCTGAAGCGGGATCAGGATATCCTCGCGCGCCGGCAAGGACGTGAGCGTTCCGGTGAGATTCTCCGCGTCGAGCGACAGCCAGCGGGGGATGCCGCGTGAGCGCGCTTGCTCGAGCGCGGCCAGGATGAACGTGTTCTTGCGACTGGACGGTTTCACCGCAACGGTCATCCCCTCACCCAGCTCGCAGGAGGGAATATCCACTCGGTGCCCATCCACCAGGATGTGCCCGTGGCTGACGACCTGGCGCGCATGGGCCCTCGAGGCCGCGAAGCCGAGACGGTAGACAACGTTGTCCAACCGGCGCTCCAGGGTGCTGAGGAGTTGCTCGCCCGTGATGCCCAGCCGGCGCTCCGCCAGGGCGAAATGGCGGCGGAACTGCCGCTCGAGCACACCGTAAATCCTCTTGGTCTTTTGCTTTTCCCGCAGCTGGATGCCATAGGCCTGCACCTTTTGGCGCCGCCCACCGTGCTGGCCGGGAACGTAGTTGCGCTTCTCGATCGCGCACGACGGTTTGAAGCAGCGCTCTCCCTTCAAGAAGAGCTTCATCCCCTCGCGGCGACATAGCTTGCAGACCGAGCCTCGATACCGAGCCACGATACCTCCTTCAGACCCGACGCCGCTTGGGCGGGCGACAGCCGTTGTGCGGAATCGGAGTTACGTCTTTGATGGATTTGACCTCCAGGCCAGCCGCCTGGAGCGCCCGGACCGACGACTCCCGGCCACCGCCCGGTCCATTGACCCGGACCTCGACGGTCCGCATTCCGTGCTCCTTCGCGGTGTTGGCCGCATTCTGGGCCGCGATCTGGGCCGCGAACGGCGTTCCCTTGCGAGACCCCTTGAAGCCGTGTTGCCCCGCGCTGCTCCAGGCCAGGACGTTGCCCTCCAGATCCGCGATGGTGATGATCGTATTGTTGAACGTCGCGTGAATGTGCGCGATTCCGGCCGGAACCATGCGCCTCTCTTTCTTCTTCCCACCGCCTCTTTTCTTGGGAACCGCCATGACCCGTTATCCTTTCTTTCCGACTGTCTTCTTCTTGCCGGCTATCGCCACGCGGGGTCCCTTGCGGGTCCTCGCGTTCGTGTGTGTTCTCTGTCCTCGGACCGGCAGCTTCCTGCGATGCCGGAAGCCCCGGTACGATCCGATCTCCATCAGGCGACGGACGTCCATCTGGATGTTCTTCCGGAGATCCCCCTCGACGCCTCCTTCGTCCTGGATCACGCGACGAATGCGGGTGACTTCTTCCTCGGAGAGGTCCTTGATCTTGGTCTCCTCACCGACTTGGGCCTTCGCGATGATCCGCCGGGCTCGGGGTCGCCCGATCCCGTAGATGTAAGTCAGCCCGATGTCGACGCGCTTGTTCTGGGGAAGATCGACCCCCGCAATCCGTGCCACCGGCTACCTCCTCAACCCTGACGCTGTTTGTGCTTGGGGTTCACGCAGATCACCCGGACGACCCCGTGCCTGCGCAGGATCTTGCATTTTTCGCACATCTTCTTGACGCTGCTTCTGACTTTCATGATCGATCTCACTTATACCGATAAACGATGCGGCCCCTCGTCAGGTCATACGGTGACAGCTCGACCAGGACCCGATCACCGGGGAGGATACGGATGAAGTGTTTCCGCATCTTACCCGAAATGTGTGCCAGCACTCTATGCTTATTCTCCAGTTCCACGCGAAACATGGCGTTCGGAAGTGGTTCCACGACCACGGCCTCCACCTGAATCGCCTCATCCTTGGGCATGTATCAGTTTCCCAGGATCCAGGGACCCTTGGCGGTCACCGCGACGGAACGCTCGAAATGCGCGCTCAGACTCCCATCGGCCGTCGAGGCCGTCCAGCGATCGTCGGCCATCACCACTTCGTGCGATCCCGCGCAGACCATCGGCTCGATCGCCAGTACCATCCCCTCCGTCAGGCGAGGTCCGTGGCCGGGATCGCCGTAGTTGTGCACCTGCGGATCCTCGTGCAGGGCGCGGCCGATGCCGTGTCCCGTGAAGTCGCGGACGAGGCTGTAGCCGCACGGGAGCACGAAACCCGAGACGGCGTGGCCGATGTCCGAGACCCGATGGCCCACGATCACCTGCTCGATCCCCTTGGAAAGAGCCTTCTCGGTCACTTCCATCAAGCGCCGCGCCTCCTCGGATACCTTCCCGACAGGAAACGTCGCGGCGGCGTCACCGAAATACCCGTCGATCACCACCCCCATGTCCAGTCCGATGATGTCGCCCTCCTCGAGGTGATGAGGCCCGGGGATCCCATGCACGATCTGCTCGTTGACCGACGTGCACAGCGTCGCGGGATAGCCGCGATAGCCCTTGAAGGCTGGCATCGCCCCGGCCTCCAGCGTCCACTCGTGAGCCAGCCTGTCCAGATCGCTCGTCGTGATGCCCGGCGCGACCGTCTCCCGCAGGCGGTTCAGGATATCCAGAACCACCGCGTTGCACCGGTTCATCGTTTGTAGCTCGGACCAGGACTTGCAGTAGATCATGCCACCGCTCCCAGCACGCGTTCCCTGACGTCGGCTACCGGCCCGATGGCGTCGATCTCACGGAGGATCTCCTGCGCTCGATAAAACGCCACGAGCGGCTCGGTCGACTTCCGGTACACCTTCATCCGCCTGCGCACCACCTCCGGGTCATCGTCCGTGCGCCTGCTGAGCTCTCCCCCGCATGTATCGCAACGGCCCGCCCGCCTCGGCGGCGCGTTGTCGATGTGAAACAGCGCCCCGCAGCCTTCGCACACTCTGCGGCCCGACAACCTCCTGACGATCTCCTCATCATCGACCACCAGGTTCAGGACACGGTCGAGCCGCCGATGCAACTCTTCGAGGATCGTTTCCAGCATCCGTGCTTGCTCCAGTGTCCGTGGGTAACCATCCAGAATACATCCTCCGCTGGTGTCCGGCGCCTGGAACCGCTCGCGCACCATCTCCGCCATGATCTCGTCGGGCACCAGTCTCCCTTCCGCCACGATCGACTCGACCCTGTGCCCGACCGAGTTGCCCGCCGCGATCGCCTCCCGGAGCAGGTCGCCGGTGGAGATGTGGGGCAGGCCGAGATGCCGGGAAAGCGCGCTCCCATGCGTGCCTTTTCCGGCCCCGGGCGGACCCAACAGGACGACGTTCATCCCCGCCTCCCCCGGACCCGCGATCCCTTCAGGAATCCGTCATAATGCCGCATGACGAGCTGGGATTCAACCTGCTGGACCGTGTCCATCGCTACCCCGACCACGATGAGCAGGGAGGTGCCCCCGAAATAGAAGTTCACTCCCAGCCCCTGGGTGATCCACTCGGGGAGGGCCCGCTGCATCGCGGGACCGATGCCGGGGATGGTCTGGACGTTGACGCCGCTGATCAGGAACGTCGGCAGCAGGGCCACGAGTCCCAGGTAGATCGCACCGCCCAGCGTGATCCGGGACAGGATCCGATCGATGTATTCCGCCGTTCGGCGGCCCGGCCGGATGCCCGGGATGAACCCTCCGAACTTCTTGAGGTTGTCCGCCGTATCCACCGGGTTGAAGATGATGGAAGTGTAGAAGTAGCAGAAAAAGATGATGGTCGCCAGGTAGAGCAGGTTGTGAAGGGGCGTGTTGAACGCCAGCTGCCTGAGCACGCCGCGGACCCAGTCAACCTGGTCGACTCCCCCGAAACTGGCGAGCATTTGCGGGATGGAGAGCACCGACGACGCGAAGATCACGGGGATGACGCCTCCCGTGTTGACTTTCAGCGGCAGGTGGGTGGACATGCCGCCGTACTGGCGCCGCCCGACCACCCTGCGGGCGTACTGCACCGGGATCCGCCGCTGGGCCCGCTCCACGAACACGACGACGGCGACGACGACCACCATCATGGCCAGCAGCAGGATGACCGGAATCATCTGGAGCCTGCCGTTGAAAACGTCCTGAGCCGTGCTGATGACGGCGGGGATCAGTCCAACGATGATGCCGGCAAAAATGATCAGGGAGATCCCGTTGCCGATGCCCCGCTCGGTGATCTGCTCGCCGAGCCACATGATGAAGGCCGTACCGGTCGTGAGGGTGACGACCGTCATGAAGATGAACCACGGGCCCGGATGAGGGACAGCCTGGGGGACGGCGTTCTGGGCCCAGACCGCGATACCCGATCCC
>JBHHZN010000031.1:0-12692 GCA_046758155.1 Acidobacteriota bacterium
GGCAACAGGGCTCGGCCCGATTTCCGGCCTGGCGTTCGATGAACCAAGTGGGATCATGTACGGCATCGAAGGAGGGCCTGGCCCTGCGGATCTGGTGACGATCGATCTGACAAAAGGGAAAGCCACCGTTGTGGGAACGACCGGTATCCAGGCCGGAAGTCTGCAGTTCGGTCCGGATGGCAGTCTTTTCGCCGGGACCACCGGGTTCGGTGGAGGCAAGCTCTATCGGATCGATCCAACCTCCGGGGCGGCCACGCTGGTTGGTTCCACGGGGTTCAATCGGGTCACGGGTCTGACGCTCGTTGACCCTCTTCCGCCGACGGATTGTGTGAATTTTGAGCATCAGTCGGAAGTCAACTTGGCCATCAATGGAGCTCCCTGTGGGCCACCCATCGCCGACGCTGGCGCAGATTCTCAAACGGAGTGCACGTCCCTTGCTGGAGGTCTGGTTCTCCTGGACGGATCGGGATCCGTGGATTTCAACTCCACACCCGGCACGAACGACGACATCGTTCTTTTCGAGTGGTTCGAGAACTTTGGAAGCGCGTCGCAAACCCTCTTGGAAACCGGCGAGCAGGTCGAGGTCACGCTGCCGTTGGGACCGCATGAGATCACGCTGCGGGTAACAGATAGTTTTGGCGACAGTAGCGTGGATACCCTCGTGGTCGAAGTCATCGACACGACGCCTCCAGAGATCATGCTCACACTCACTCCATCCGAGCTCTGGCCGCCCAACCATAGGCTGGTGAAGGTATCTGCGTCCGCTGTAGGTAGCGACAACTGCGGTGATCCCTCGATCTTGCTGACAACCGTGATCAGCAGCGAACCCGACGATGCTCCGGGTGGCGGTGATGGTGCGACAGTCGAGGACATTCAAGATGCGATGCTGGGGACGGCCGACCTCGAGTTCCGACTGCGTGCGGAACGTTCAGGCATCGGAGCGGGCAGAATCTACTCGATCGTTTATACCGCTTCGGATCAATCGGGAAATAGCGTGGGGGTGACAGGACGCGTCACTGTTCCCCATAGCCGAGGGGGGGTCGTCGATCCCGTTGAACTATCGGTCCGCGAATCAACTAGCGGGACGGTCGTTGAGTGGACCGACGCGGTGGGTGCACTCTACTACAATGTCGTCAGAGGAGAGGTTTCCCAAGTCGTGGACACAGGGCCTCAGATCGATCTGGGGTCGGTCCATTGTATCGAATCCCGTTCTCTCAATCTCGACACGACGGGGTCGGAGGATTCAGAGATGCCACCGCCCGGCAATGCGTTCTTCTACCTGGTTGAATACAGCGATGGCGCACTGAGCTCTTACGGCTCTGCCTCCGTGAACAAGCCTCGCGTGGTGATTTCGGGGGCGTGCCAGTAGCCGCCGTCAGGCGAAGGGACGTGCAGATGTCGTGGCGTTCCGGCTCCGTCTCGTCGATGCGCAGGTGGGGCAGGACCACGGCAACCTACTGTGTTATCAGGTGTTCGGCCGAACGGAGAGGTCTCAAGCGGGCATGAAACGTCGACTGCGCGCGCGAACTGGCTGGCAAGAACTCTATTGTCCACTCTGAATTCGGCGGATCGGGAAACTTTGCTGCGGTTGCGCTGCTCCGATCCCAATCCAGCAGGCCGGACCCAACCGAGCCAGAACCGGAGGGGGCTGCCATTTTTCCTTCTCGTTCTGGGTGAACTCCATGATGACGGTCAGAAACACACTGGCTGTTTTCCCATCCCTCATCGCTGGGCTGTGCCGTCGTTGGCGCACGGGCCTCCACCGCGGCCTGATGGAAGGCAGAATTCGAATTCTGGATCTTCACGTGTTGGACCTCGGGGGGCTGCGCCAGGGTGGGCTCGAGGCATCGGCCGCAGCCTGTTTTTCGCTCGTTTGATCGGGTCGGCTCCCGGACGCGCCCCCTTAGCTCACGGGGCTCAAGCCGCCGGTGCGCTCGCCGTCGCCCAGGGCCGGATGCCGGAGGATGAGAGTTTCCGGCGGGTTTGCGGCGGGCCGGCGAACGGGTAGACTGTCCCTTTCTCGGGGGAGGATTGCCATGAATCGCAGATGGGCGGGTCGGCGGAAGAGGCGCCTTGTCATCGCATGCGCCGCGGTTGTCGGTGGATTCTGGCTGGGGCAGGCGCGGGCCGCGGATATCGACTGGGAAAAGGTTGGTGACGAGGCCGTCGAGCTGCTGGGCGAATATATCCGGATCCGTTCGGTGAATCCTCCGGCCCACACGGTCGAGACGGCCGCCTTCCTGAAGAGAATCCTGGAGGCGGAGGGGATCGAGGTGAAGACGTACGAGTCGGAGCCCGGCAAGGTGAACTTGCTGGCGCGATTGCCGGCGGCGCCGGACGTTTCACATCCTCCCCGTCCTCTGTTGCTGCTCCACCACATGGATGTCGTGCCGGTGGATGCGTCGCGTTGGCCCGTCGAGCCGTTTTCCGGTGTGATCCGTGATGGGCAGATCTATGGCCGCGGCGCGGCCGACATGAAGGAGGTGGGCATCATCCACCTTCTGACGTTGGTGACCCTGAAGCGCCGGCATGTGCCGCTGGGCCGGGATGTGCTGCTCCTGGCGACGGCGGACGAGGAGACGGGTGGGGAGGCCGGCGCGCGCTGGATGATCGAGAACCACTGGGACGAGCTCGACCCTGAGTACGTCCTGGATGAAGGAGGGTTCGGCGCACGCGATGTCCTCGCTGCCGATGGGAAGCTCGTCTTCGCAGTTTCCGTCGCGGAGAAGAAGATCGTCTGGGTAAAACTGCGCGCCACCGGCACGGCAGGGCATGGCTCCCAGCCGATGCGGGACAATCCGAACGTTCTGCTGGCGCGGGCCCTGGCCGCCATCGCCGCCCGGCCGTCGGGCCCTCGTCCGAATGCCGTCATCGAGGAGCTGCGCGCGCGGATCGGCGCGCTCGCGTCCAACAAGTTCACGCGCGCGATCCAGCGGGACACCTTGTCGGTGACCACGCTGAGATCCGGTGTAGGGGATCCGCCCAAGGTCAACGTGATCCCTTCGACGGCGGAAGCCACGATCGATTGCCGTCTCCTGCCCGACACAGACGTGGATCGGTTCCTGAGTGACCTCCTGGCGGGCCTTCCCGGCCGGGATCGGCTCAGGCTGGAGGTTTTGTACCGTATGGACCAGACGGCGGTCACGCCGCACGACACCGGCTTGTTCTCGGCCATCGCGAAGGCCATCCAGAGGGAGCATCCGGACGCGATCGTCACGCCGTTTCTCATACCTTACGGCACCGACTCGAACACCTTCCGTACCAGGGGCGTCAAGGCATACGGCCTGATCCCGATGGTGCTCGATGCGTCGATCATCGCCTCGATGCACAGTGACGCCGAGCGCGTGCCTGTGGCCGAGCTCGGCCGCGGGGTTCGCATCTTCTACAATGCCATCGCGGATTTTTGCGGCCGATGAGGCGAGGTGGTTGAACGGCTGCGGGGCCTCGGCCTGCGGGCGCGCAGCAGGTTTGATATAATCGATCCTATTCAGGCTCTGAGCCCCTGTGTTACCGCCATGGAAAGGGGAGCGGCTCGCGATGAGGGTCCTCCCCGTCAAAAACGAGGACAGCCGGGAAATGGACGCCGAATCGACGAAAGCTTCGCCCGTGATAGGCCGGACGGTCATCGATAACCCTTCCTTCGACATGCTCCGGACCATGACCGCCGCCATGCCCAACGCGCGACTGACGGAGTTCGATAACTACAACGTCGCCACGCGGGTGGTCGCGCGGAGCAAGGGGTCGACCTACATCGTCACGGATTCTCTGGACCAGCATTCGGATCAGACGATCTCCCGGGCAGAAGCCGATCGGATGGCTCGCCTGCAGGATGACTACATGCGGGGTCAAGAGATGATCGTGATCGACGGCTTCATCGGCAACGATCCAGATTTCAAGGTGCCAGCGCGGTTGATAATTGAGCGGGCGGCCGTCAACATCGCCGCCATGCAGAAGATGCTCTTTTTCTCCGCCTCGGACGCCGAGCGGGCTTCCTTCACTCCGGCGACGACGGTCCTTTACAGCTGCGGGCTGAAAGCCGAGGGATATCCCGATGATCGACTGATCGCGGTCGATCTCGATCGCATGGTCACGCGCGTTTTCAACTCCGATTACTTCGGTGAATCGAAAAAAGGCGGCCTGCGCATGTGGAACAAGATCGTCTACGACCGGGGAGGCCTGGCCTTGCACGCGGGCTGCAAGGTGATCCCGACCTCCCGGGGTGACAGGGTCGGGCTCATCGTGGGACTTTCCGGGACCGGCAAGACCACGACGACGTTCACGAGGCAGAATGATTCGCGCCCCGTGCAGGACGATTTCGTGGGCCTGATGCCCGGCGGAAGGGTGTATGCCAGCGAGAACGGCTGTTTCGCCAAGACGTTCGGTCTGGATCCCCGCTTCGAGCCCACCATCTACAAGGCGGTCTGTCAGCCCCGAGCGTATCTCGAGAACGTTTCCCAATCGGGGGACAAGCTCGACTTCTTCGACAGCTCCTACACACAGAACGGTCGCGCCGTGTTCACCATGTCCGAGGTCGAAGGCGCCGGTGACGCCCGCGAGATCGAGAAAGCCGACTTTCTCCTGATCCTCAATCGCAACGACAGCATCATCCCCGGCGTGGCCCGGCTCGAGGGGGCCGTGGCCGCCGCCTACTTCATGCTCGGCGAGACGAAGGGCACCAGCGCGGGCGGTGCCGAGGAAGCGGGAAAGTCGTTGCGCATACCCGGGACCAACCCCTTCTTCCCCCTGCTTCACGCCCAGCAGGGCAACAGGTTCCTGGAGCTGCTCCGCGACAGCCCGATGGATGTCTACCTGCTGAACACGGGCCGGGTGGGTGGCGGCGAGAGCGACGAGCGCAGCCGGAAGGTCAAGATCCCTCATTCTTCCGCGATCGTGCGCGGCATCGCGGAAGGGACCATCGCCTGGCAGCGGGATTCCGATTTCGGCTACGACGTGGCGACCCACGTGCCGGGCATTGCGCGGGAAGACGAGGTCCTGCTGCGGCCGCGCGAGCTGTATGCATCGCAGGGCCGCCTGGATGAATACGAGGCCCTGGTCCGCCGGTTCCGGCAAGAGCGGGTGGCCTACCTGCGGGGCTGGCCCGGCCTGGCGGAGGAGATCGTGAGGGCGTGCGCCGGTGGGGCGTAAGCCCGGGGTTTCCTAGGAGCCGCCCCGGACCTCCTGGAGTCGCTTCATCTCCCGCTGGGCCTCGGCGGGGCGTCCCGTCTCTTGATAAAGGCTCGCGAGAAGCTTGTGTGGCTCCGGGTCGTCGGGGCGCTCGGCGATGGCGCCCTTGAGGGTCTGCTCGCATTCGTCGAAGCGCTCGAGATCGTGGTACATCACGGCCAGGTGGAGCCGTAGCTCGTACAGGCCGGGATCCAGCTCGAGCGCACGCACGACGTGCGGGATGGAACGACGCGGCTGGGACTGCATCATGAGGAGCATGCCGAGTTGCGCCTGGGCCGACGCCGAGGAGGGCTCGATGCGTGAGGCTTCCGACATCTGCCTGGTGGCTTCTCCCAGCTGGCCCAGCTTGGCGTACACGCGCCCCAGAGCCATGCGGACCGCCGCCTGATCCTTGTTGCGCCCCAGGGCCTTCTCGAGCAGCCGGCGTGCCTCGGGCAGACGGCCGGTGGCGACCAGGACGTCTCCCAGGCCCGCGAGCGCGGAGTCGAGGTCCGGCTCGAGCTCCAGCGCGCGCCGCAGTTGCGCCTCGGCTTGCTGTGTACGCCCGTCCTTCGTGTAGATGAGGCCGAGCAAGGTGTGATGCGCCGCCGAGTCGGTGTTGTCCGCCACGGCCCGCTCGATGCGCGCGAGCGTCTCGGGCGAGTGCCCGCCGCGCTCGTAAACGTTGTGCAGGCCGGTGACCGCGCCGCGTGAGCGCGGGTTCATCTGCAGGGCCCGGAGGAACGACCGCTCGGCCGTCGCATAGTCACGCGAGAAGGACTGCAGAAGTCCGAGGCCGAGCCAGGGCTCGCCCCTCCCGGGGCGTAGCTGGGCGTAGCGCAGGAAAAACGCCTCCGCTTCATCCGACCGGCCCAGCGAGCGCGCCAGCCGCGCGTAGCGTTCGACCAGCCGCTCGGTGGGCTCCTTCGTCAGGTTCAGCGCGGTGAGCGCTTCGGCCAGCGCCTCGTCGGCGCGGCCGGCGGTCTCGAGGATCTCGGACAACAACGTGTGCGATTCCGGGTGATCCGGCTTCTGCCTCAGGATGGTGCGGACCGAAGCCTCGCTTCTCTCGGTCTCCCCGTTGCGAAGCTGCAGCGTGGCCGCGTTGAACAGGTTGTTCAGCGTGGAATCGGCCGGCGAGGACTCTCCCCCGCGTGGTGGCGCTGAACCGGCCGGGCTGATGTAGCCCAGAGAGCGCAGGCGCGCGAGGATCTCATCGTCCATCGCGCTGGGCCGGGAAGCGGACGGCCCACGGCGCGCCCCGGGCCTGTCTCCGTAAGTCCGGATCCTGGCCAGGGGCACCCGGCGCTTGAAGGCGGCGGTCACGGCGTCGAGGATCGGGCGGCCTCCCATGTCCGCCGCCACGGGTAGTCCCATCAGGTAAAGCAGCGTGGGGGTGACATCGTAGATACTGACCACCTCCAGGGGACCGGGACGGATCCCGGGCCCCGCCAGTATCAGGATGCCGTACCGGCGGTGCCATCCGCCTGCTTTCGTCGCGACGTTCGGAGGATAGTCCGGCCTGTCCGACCCGTTGAGGAAACCATGGTCGGAGACGACCATGACCGTGACGTCCGGGCCGGCCGCGTCGAGAAGCTCGCCGATCAGTTCATCCTGGTATTCATAGAACCGGGTCACGACGTGCCGGAATTTCCGGAAGGCGTCCTCGTCGACCCAGTCCAGCCGCGGCGGGATGAATTGCGCGTAGCGGTGACAGACCTCGTCGATCCCCTGGTAGTATATCGACAGGAAATCCTGGTCGTGTCGTTCCAGCAGGGAGCGGGCGATGGTGTGATAGGTCCTGGTGCCGGCGAGCACACGCACCAGATGGTTGAGGGGATCGCCGAACGCCTGGGACGGATCGTCCTCGAGCCTCGCGCGGGCGGCCGCCATCTCGGCGGCGGTGAAGGGGGCGAACCGGTGCAGATCGGACAGGGTGATAGCGCTCTCCTTGACGCGCAGCGACGCGGCGGTCTCGAGGTACTCCGGTGGGCTGACGGGCGCCGGCAGGGCCGCGGGTCCGGACCGAAACCCGAAGGTCGTGTAGGCCAGCCGATCGGAGATCATGTGGCCGCGGATCGACTCGGCGGGCCACGTGGCCCACCAGGCGATGAAATCCGATGTCAGGCCGGCGTCGGTGAAGATGTTCCACAACGCCTTGGCCTTCCTGTAGGAGCTCGTGATGGGCATCGTGCGCCCGGAGGCCGGATCGCGGACCAGGAAATCGATGATCCCGTGCTCGATGGGCGTCTTGCCGGTGGCCATGCTGGTCCACAGCGGGGAGACAGCATCGGCGTCGTCGAACGCAGGCTGGCCCAGGCACCGGTCTTCTTCAGGCGGGCCAGGTTGGGAAGCCGTCCCTGCTCGATCAGCGGGTCGGCGATCTGCCAGTCGGCCCCATCCAGGCCGATCACCAGGAGCCTCAGGCCGGAGTCCAGGTGGGGTGGGCCCTCGCCTGTGGGGGCCGGCAAGGCCCGGGGCGCGATCATCAGGCAGAGGATCAGCGCGGCGGAGGCCAGAAGCGCGCGCACCAAGCGGGGCACCGGCGTGGGAGGCATGCCCTCAGACTAGCAAAGGCCGGGTGAAGACGCCAAATCGGCCCGGCGAGGGGCGTCCGGCCGGGTCAGTGCGATCCGGAGGCCGCGCCCGACCTCTGGATACTGAACGAGCAGTCGAACGGCACCCTGGCCGGTTTCAGGCACGACTCGTCGTTGCAGGCCTGGTAGGACACGAAGCAGCTCGCCGTCAGAGGGCCGGGGGGGGCCTTTTCGGGCGCTGTCACGACCACGTGGATCCTCTGGCTGCCCCGGTAGACGGAGATCGGCTCTCGCATGAACTCGAGCTTGACCATCTCGGCTTGCGGGTAGTCGATCCGTCCGACGGAGGCGTCCCGATCGAAATCGACGGAAACGGTCGTGGGGATGAGATAGTCCATCGTCGGTTTCGATGAATTCACGTGCCAGCCCTCCCGGATCTCGAGCTGCACGTCCAGCTCGGCCCGGCCGCCGGGTGCGATCGCGACCGACGGGGGGGCAGCGGTCACGCGGATGATCGGCCCTCGGGCCAGCTCGTGTCCTCCGGATGAGAGAAACTCATCGAGGCTCGCGAGCATGTTGTGGAACCCGCCGGGCATCGTGCTCATGGCGCCGCTGAACGATGAGAGGAGCTTGCCGGCCTGCTCGAGAAAGGCGGGCTCGCCGGTGGCGCGGTACATCGAGACGAGCACTCCCGCCGTGACGGAGTTGCCCGAGGGGATCGCCCCGTCCATCGGCTTCTTGACGCGCACGAGAAGATCTTTCCGGTCGGGAGGAGTGAAGTAGTAGGCGTGCCCGACGGGGTCCCAGAAGGCGGCATCGGTGGCCTTGAGCAGCTCTCTGGCCTGCTGCAGCCAGTGGGGGCTCGAGGTCGACTCGTACAGGGCCAGAAGCCCCTCGAGGAAAAACGCCTGATCGTCCAGGAACGACTGATCGTTGACCTGGCCCTTCCTGTACGACACGCGCAGGAGCCCGTCCGGGCGGCGCATCGTCTTCAGAATGAAATCGGCGGCCTGCGAGGCCATCTTGCCATAGCGCGGCTCATGGAAGGCGGCGGATCCCTCCGCCAGGGCCGCGATCATCAGGCCGTTCCAGGCCGACAGGATCTTGTCGTCGCGCAGCGGGGGAACACGCTTGCCGCGAGCGGCGAGCAGCTTGGCGCGCGCGGAGTCGAGTCTCGCGAGAAACTCATCGAGCGGGATCTTCCTGCTCGCGGCGAATTCGGCGGGAGGTTGCTCGACATGGGGGATGCTCCTTCCCCCCTCGAAATTTCCGGTCGCCGTGATCCCGTAATAATCGTTGACGAGTGCTCCCTCATCGGGCCCCAGGACGGCGATCACCTCGTCGGGACGCCAGACGTAGAACTTGCCCTCCTCTCCGTCGCTGTCGGCGTCGAGCGAGGAATAGAACGCGCCGTGGGGATCGGTCATCTCCCGTTCCAACCATGCGAAGATCTCCCGCGCGACCTGCTCGTAGCGCGCGCGACCGGTCGTGCGCCAGGCATCGATGTAGGCCTCCGCCATCAATGCGTTGTCGTACAGCATCTTCTCGAAGTGAGGAACCAGCCACCGGGCGTCGGTGGAGTACCGGTGGAAGCCTCCGCCTACCTGGTCGTACATGCCGCCGCGTTCCATCTTGTCGAAGGTCAGGGTGAACATCCGGGATAGTTTCTCATCGTGGCTGGCCCGGTACTTCGCGAGCAGCAGGGACAGAGCCCTGTGTGGTGGGAATTTCGGGGCAGGGCCGAATCCTCCTTCCGCCGCATCGAAGCGGGTGGAAAGGTCGGTCACGGCCTTCCCGATGAGATCGCCCGTGAGGGCCGCCGCGGCCTGGGGGGTCCTGTTGCCCGAGAGATAGCCGACGATCGCTTGATGGACCTGTTCCGCGTGGGCCAGGATGCCGGCGCGATCCGTCCGCCAGGCATTGCCGATCGACTGGATCACCTGCGTGAAGGACGGACGGCCCATGGCGGGACGGTTCGGAAAATATGTCCCGCCGAAGAAAGGCTTCAGGTCGGGCGTGAGCCAGACCGACATCGGCCACCCGCCGCTGCCGGTCATCGCCTGGACCGCCGTCATGTAGATATCGTCCAGATCGGGGCGTTCCTCGCGGTCGACCTTGATGCTGATGAAGTACTCGTTCATGATCTTCGCGGTGGCCGGATCCTCGAACGACTCCTTTTCCATGACATGACACCAGTGGCATGCCGAGTAGCCGATCGACAGAAAGATCGGTTTCTGCTGGCGGCGTGCCGCGGCCAGCGCCTCCTCGCCCCAGGGGTACCAGAAGACGGGGTTGTCCTTGTGCTGGAGAAGGTAGGGGCTCGTCGAGCCGGCGAGATGGTTGCGCTCGGGCGGCATCGAGGTGCCTTCTGTTCCGCCGGCACTGCGCGTGAGCGTCATGGTGAAACCCACCAGGATCGTGCAGGAGCAAAGAACCCGCAGGACCAGCAGGGCGGATCGTCTCCGTATCATGATATTTGCCGGCGCCATGTTAGCGCAGTCGGCGGCAAATATCCCGGCGACCGGCACGAGGCCTGCTCCCGGCGGCCCGGGCGACGATGTTGTCGGCGCCTGGTCAGCCTGGCGGGGACAGCGCGGGCCCGGGACGCGGGTCGGGCCCGCTCGTGGAGGATCTCGCGGATCAGGGCGGGGCCGCGGACCCCTCAGGGCGATCGGACCGCGAGGGCCGCCTCCGCGGTGACGCGGTGGCCCAGGGCCTTGCCGCGGGCTTCCACCTGCAAGGTGTAGACGCCGTCGCCGAGCGTGCCGGCCGGGATCATGTTGAGGATCTTGTAACAGCCGGTTTCCTCGTCGGGGGGATCGGCGATCAGGAGCGGCCGCAGGTCGGCCACGACGACGTCATCGGCTCCCAGCAATGACCGTGTGAGATGGATCGGGGAGGCGAGGGTGGGGGCCGAGCCCCGCGGCGGGCAGAGCTGGAAGCTCAGCAGGGCGTCCTGATCCGGACCGATGCGGCGTTCGGCCATCGGGATGAACCCGCCGGACCGATTCGTCTGTTTGAGACCCAGGGTCTCGTCGCCCTGCGTCACCAGGATGGCCGCCGGGTCGTCGGCCCACAGGTGCACGTCGGACAGGTACGGCTCGGCGCCCGGTCCGGCCGGCGGGACCACCAGGAGGCTGCGCCGGGATCCGACCTCGGCCGTGGTGGTGTCCATGATGGCGACGGCGAGACTGTAGCGGCCGGGCTCGATAAGACACCCGGTCTGATGGACGAGAGTCGTGGGGGTGGTGGGGGAGTTGTCGGAGACATGGATCTCGAATGGATGCTCGAAGCGGCAGGCGACCTCTCCGCCGGGGGCGACGACCTCGCCACTGGCGAGGATCATGCCCCGGCGGGTGGACCTGCCGGCAGGAACCAGCGAGAGGGAGGCCAGCGAAACGGTCGTCTTGATGAGCACGCGGCGGCGATGGCCCTCGGGGGCCAGGATGAACGCCTCGTTCGAGATGCCCAGGCCGGTGTAGAGGCCGGGGGCCTGGCGGGCGGACCGCAGGACACGTTCGCGGCGATCGGAGGGGCTGATGTCCATGAAGTACGGCCGGTAGCGAATCGAGAGCCCGCGGCGGGATGGGCGCCCGGAGGGCCGATTCAACCGGACGTCGATGGCGTGGCGCGCGCCGTCACCCTTCAGGTCGTAGCGGATCCCGATGAGGTAGTAGCAGGAGAGGTCCTTGCTGGCCGATGCGATGATCGACGCTACGTCGTTGGTGCGCTGCAGGGCGCGTCCGCCCGTCTCGGTGGCCAGCGTCGTCTGCAGCGACAGGGCCGAGTCCAGGCCGGCGTGAAGCGCCGGCAGGGTGTCGTCGGGAAGGCGCGAGGTAACGGTGGTGGCACCCTGGTGGCCTGTCGTGGGATTGATGAAATCGACCTGCGTGTTCAGGCTGTCCCGGGAGAAGGCGGGAGTCAGGTCTTGCAGGCCGCTGGCATGGACGGTGTAAAAAGATACACGGGATGTGTTGGCCTCCAGAGTCGTGTCCTTCAGGGTGTCGTCCACCACGATGCCACGCGATCTGGGGTCCCCCTGGCCAGCTTCTCGTACTGGATGCCTGGCTCGGCTCTGAGCGAATCGGTGAACAGGACCAGCGCCTTGCGCCCGGGCAGGGCATCCAGCGCCGGCATGAGATCGGCCAGCGCCGTGAGGGCCTGGCGGGCGCGTCGACTTTCACGCATGCTGAAGGCGGTCGCCAGGCCCGAACGGGCCGGGCAGGTGTCGGCGGCTTGGGAGGGGGAGCTGATCGCGCCCATTGAGGTTGAGGCGGGGTAGTTGTGGCTTCGATCGAGGGGGCCATTGCCGCTTCGATCGCTTGTGCATGCCTTCGACGCCACCATCTCGAAGTTGCGAAACTCCTCCAGCACGTCGGGCTCGAGGTTCGAACGATCCTCCCTCAATGCGTCCAGGCGCAGGACGAGATCGGCGCTCGAGGAGGTGAAGTCCTGCACGAGGCGCAGGCCATGCTTGTAGACCAGGAGCATGAAGCGATCGGAGGGATCGACGCCCGCGCTGATGAAATCTCTCGCCGCCTTCAGGGAAAGGCCGCGGCCGGCGATCGAGAGGTTGGAGAAGTCGAAGTAGAGAATGATGTACCGGGGGGCGGTCGCGGCGGTCTCGCCCCGTCCCACGGCCGGAGACGACTTGCCGGCGTTGCCGGGCCGTGCGGGAAGGGCGCCAGGAGTGGCTTCGCGCTCGGCGCCGGCGCAGATCTCCTCGAAACTGGCGATCGCCTGCGCATCGACCCCCCGGTCATCGATGAGCACCTTGAAATCGCCCTTGCTCAGGCCCGAGATCGGCCGATCCTTGCGGTCGCGCACCACCACGTCCACCAGGACCAGGTTGACCTGAACCCTGCCTGACTCGAGGTGCAGGTTGTAACCGGCCGAGTCGGCATCGTCCTCCATGCGCGACAAGATCGAACCGTTTTGTTCCTCTAGCGGATACACCCATGCTGCGCAAGAGAACTTGCTCGACTCGTCGAA
>JBHHZN010000032.1:0-12566 GCA_046758155.1 Acidobacteriota bacterium
CTGCCGGCAAGGCCGTGGTGGAGCCCCACCCGGTGGATGCGACAAATGACACCATCTACGATCTGGGGTCGTTGACGAAGCCTCTCGTGACGGCCTTCCTCTATCTGACGGCCGGACGGGATCTAGGCCTGTCGCTCGATGAACCGGCTTACAGGATCCTGCCCGAGCTGGATAGGCTGGGCAAGAAGGAGATCACGATCCGTCATCTTCTCACCCATACATCGGGGATGCCGGCGTGGCTTCCGCTTTATCTGAGAGGGACGACCATCGCGGAATATCTGCGGCAACTGAGGGATTGTCCCTTGCAGGCGCGGCCGGGTGATCGGGTGGTTTACTCCTGCCCGGGGTACATCTTGCTCGGAGAGATCCTTCAGCGGTGCGCCACGGAAGCGCTGGATCGCCTGGCGCGAGAACAGATTCTCGATCCCCTCGGGTTATCCAGCACCGGCTACCGGCCTCCGGAGGATTGGCTCCCACGGGTGGCGGCGACGGAGGATTCGTGTGAGTATGAACGGAAACTGGCCGGACCGGATGCTGCCGGATACGGGGGTTTCCGTCGGGGCATCATCCGCGGCGAGGTTCACGACCAGAACGCCTGGGCCGTGGGGGGGGTGGCCGGCAACTCCGGCCTCTTCTCGACGGCCGCCGAAACGGCGAGGCTCGCCATGGAATACATGGGCACGGGAAGCGGTCTGCTGGATGATGAATCCCTCAGGCTTGCCCGGACGGATCAGACGCCGGGGCGGGATGAGGCGCGATCCATCGCTTTCAGAATATCCTCGCGTGGGGAGACGGCCGCGGGGCCCGATCTTTCACGAGAGGCGTTCGGGCACAATGGCTTCCCGGGGACATCGTTGTGGGTTGACCCGTCACGACAACGTGCCTACGTCCTGCTGACCAACAGGGTCCACCCGCGCGTGATCGAGGGTTCCGATATGCTGCCCTTGCGAGGTCGTTTTCACACGCTGGCCAGCAGGATATAGCGCAGGACTCTAGCCGGCTCGCGAGGGCGATATGCCCGACAAGAGTGTTTTTACGTTTCGAGAGGCGGTGCTGACCAGCCTCCTTGTGCACGCCGGCATTTTCATTTTTTTTCTCATGTTCCCCGGCATCCTCCACCTTGGCGCGCGGATCGCCGTCGCGGATCCGAACACACCCATCCCGGTGACGTTTTTCAAAGAGGAGGATTCCGAGCCGGACAAGGCCCCGATGATCCGCGCCGACGCGGGCCGGCGGAACGCCTCGGCCCCCCGGCCCGACTCGGCGCCCCCGGCACGCAACGACGATCCCTTCTCGATCGGGAACAACCCGAATCGCTTCGTGGCGCCGCCCGTGGCCTCCCCGCCGTCTCCGGAGCCCGGCCCGGCCGCATCATCCCGGGACCAGGAGAAGGGGATCACCTCCCCTCCGGAGGGTGGGGAGGGCCCCGGCGATGAAGAATCGGAGTCGGCCTCGCCCGGGAACCGCGCGCGGGAGGAGAGGCGACCGTCGAGCGAGGATCCGTTCGCGCGGCCGGGCTCGATCGGAGAGGGCGATGGAGAGAAAGCAGGGAGGAGGCAGGCGCGGCGCGGGGAATCTTTGCGGGCGGCGCTCGGGCGACTCGCGACCGGTCTTTCCAGCGGCGGGGCGCCGCTGCGGTTCGACAACCCGGTGGGAGGACTGAGTGGGCCGAGCGGCGGCCTCTCGTTCGACACGAAGGGGTTCGATTGGGGACCGTATGCGCGCAAGATCTACTGGATCATCTGGGCCAACTGGAGACAAGGCTGGCCCCCCGCCGCCCGGGCCGGATTGAGCGGTTGGCTCAGCGTCCGGATGAGGATCTGGCGTGATGGCCGGATCTCCGACATCCAGGTGATCGAGCCGTCGGGAACACCGGCCTTCGACACCTGCGCCACCGTGGCTCTGGAGGCATCCAACCCTCTGCCCCCCCTGCCGTCCGACTTCCCGTCCGAATCTGAAGGTGTGACCGCCCGGTTCTTCTACAACATGCGGCCACCATAGAGCGCCGGCCCGCAGGTCTGCCGGTGCGTGACCCCGCTCATCCGGGCCGCTCTGGCGGATTCGCGATCGCGCGAGGGGCCGAGACCGTGCCTGGTCCACGATGATGGAACATGCGGACGCGGAATGTGGGAGGAATCCCGGGGAGAGAGCCTCCGTGGTCGCGTGGCCGTCGGCACCAACGGGGGAGGGCCCACCCGCGCGGGCCTGCCCACAAGAGGATCACTCGGGGATCTTGTGGGCGGAATCAATCAAACCGAAGAACCCCTCCTCGAGATAAAAGACAGGTTCGAGGTTGCGATAACGTTGGGCGAGCGCACCCCGCAGCAAAGCTTGATCGACGGAGACGGTCACGATGCGGGCAAAGAACATCAAGTCCTCCTCGCCCAGCCGTTTCGTGGAGTCGAGATGACACTCGATATGGGCGCGTCCTTCCATGATCCGGGGCGCCCGAACCTTGGTGGACGGGCCGAAAGTCCAGTCACCGGTCTCGTCCTCCCGTGCGGCAGGAAAGCGGCCGCTGTCTTTCCAGAGGCGTGGGACCAGATTCCCGCCCGGAATGTTCACCACAAAGTCGCGCGTTTCGAGGATGTTGATGGCCGTCCGGTGGGACAGGCGGCAGCACAGCCCGAGCATCGGAGGATGCTCGGAGACCATGGTGATCCAGCTCTTGCGTGCCGCATGGACCCGCCCCCGGGCGCTGATGGAGGAAACCAGGACCACTTGCCCGATCAGCGGCGATGGGTGCCAGCTGGACTTGGGGCAGTCGATATCCGTTTTCCGAGAGATGTCCCGCGTGGCCATGGTCCTGGCGTTGCTCGAGGTCGGTGAAGAGCCCGTCCGTGCCATCATCGGGACGTCCGATCGCCGGCAGCCGGCCGGGATACGGGCGCGCTTTTCCGGCCATCGGGAAGGGCGGCCGGCGCACGGCGGGAGATCCGGGTATGAGAAACCCTCTGACGAGGGTGGAACCATCATATCATCCCCAGGAAAGATCTGTCGAATCGGCGCTTGGTACGCGCCTTCTCGGGTGAGCCCCGCATGAGCCGGCCAGGGTGGTGGCGACGATGAAACGAGGGCAGTTGAGGGTGATCGGCGGCTTCCTGGGGGGGCGGAAGCTGGCCGTTCCGCTGGGCCGGCTCGTCCGTCCGACGGCCGAACGAGCCCGTGAGGCGCTGTTCGACCTGCTCGGCGAAGGGGTCCAGGGCGCGACGTTTCTCGATGGCTATGCGGGGACAGGGGCCGTCGGCATCGAAGCCTTCAGCCGTGGCGCGGATCGGTCGTCATTCATCGAAGCCGACGAGCGGGCGGGCGACGTATTGCGCCGGAACCTGGCCATCGATGCCTCGCTCGCGGCGAGGAGTCGTCTCATCGTGGCGGACCTGGCGGAGGCCCTCAGCACCCTCGAGCAGGAAAACGTCCGCTTCCGGATCGTGTTTCTCGATCCCCCCTACGGCGGAGAACTAGCGCGGGGTTTGCGACTTGTCGGCGAAAGCGAGCTTCTGGCGCCGGGCGGAATCGTCATCGGCGAGCACGAATCCGGTGAAACTCCCCCCGAGATCCGATCGCTTGTCGTCCGCCGGACGGCCACGTATGGTCGCACGGCCCTGACGATCTACGAGCGTGCCCGAGAATGAGTCGCCGCCGTCGGGGGTAGCCGCGCGCGGCGGCCCGCCCGGAGAGTCTGGCCCCCTCGAGGGACCCTCCACGGGCCCCGTGTCGGGGCCGAGACGCTGGGGCAGGGTCTAGGCTCCGGGGAATCCACCCTCGGGCAGGACCCGAAAACACCGTCCGTCGCGCCTTTCCCGACAACGGGATAACTTGCTTGATCTTCTTCGGCTCCTTATATTTCGGCCCCGCAGGTCGTCCCGGACGGGGCGTCTTGCCGGTCATTTCCGGTAAGCGTTTGGTAAACAAGGATTTCTCGCACGGGATTCGAGACGGCGTATCGCGTCGGGGCAGGCGGCCCGGGAGGAGCAGATGCAAAGGCAACGACATTCCAGCGTCCTGATCGGCCTCATCTTGGCGAGCGCCGCCGTGTGGTTAGGCCTGACGCCACGGGTCCTGGCCATGCAAGGCGCCACGAGCGATGATACGAAACGCGAAGACCGGCAGACGAACTCCTCGAGTCTTCCGCCGACGCATCTGAAGCTCGTCGGAGATCACTGGACTCCCTACGATCCTCCCGATCCGGAATCTTTCCCCGAGGGCTCCGCCGTTCACATCATCGTCAAGGGCGACACGCTGTGGGACCTCGCGAATCATTACCTGAATGATCCTTTCCTCTGGCCGCAGATCTGGGATGCCAATCAGTACATCACCGACTCACACTGGATCTATCCCGGCGACCCTCTGTTGATCCCTGAGCAACCGACCGTCATCAGCGAGCAGGAGCCGACGCCCGCCATCGAGCTCGAGGAACCTCCGCCGCCCGCCCCGCCGGCGCCGCCGACCCCGCCGGCCCCGCCCGCTGAGCCTGCGCCGCGTGCGGCCGAAGTCGCTCCACCAGCACCCGTGGCGCCTGTTCTCTCCCCCTCGGGCGACGAGACGGATATCTACTGCTCGTCGTACATCGTCGACGAATACGAGGAGCCGGCGCTCGAGATCCGCGAGCGTGAAGATGGAGCCCGTACGATCCTGGGTACGGGCGATATCGTTTTCCTGAACAAAGGGTTGGGTTCCTCGATCACGCCGGGCGATGAGTTCACCGTGATCGCTCCCACCACGGCGATCCATCATCCGGCGACCGGCAAGATCGTCGGTTACCGCGTCAGGATGTTCGGACGGGTGAGAGTGATCGCTTTGCAGGAAAACACCGCCACCGGCATCATCGAGCAGTCATGTGATGCGATCGAGGTCGGCATGGACATGGTCCCGTTCGAGGAGATCCCCATCCCGCTGGCGACACCGGTGGACTTCCGTCGATATGGCCAACAGCTCGATACCAGCACCGCCGGCTACATCGTCGCCTCATCTCCTCCGAAGCTTTCACTGGCGACGGGGGATATCGTCAGCATCGACATGGGGACCAATAAGGGCGTCCGGCCCGGTGACGTGTTCACGATTTTCAGAGAGTGGCCGGGGTCCGTGCAATTCGATTCGAGCGCCGGCTACATTGCCGGCCAGCAGCTCCGTGCCAAGAAGAGTTCCCGGCACGACCGGAGCAGCTTCGCGCAGACGGTGCTCGGCCAGGCGGTCGTATTGAAGGCACGCGAGCATACTTCCACGGCCAAGATCATCCTGGCGGCGCGCGAGATCAGCCTGGGAGACAGGGTTGCGACACGCTGATCAGCGGGATCCTGCCGGCGCATCGATCAGCTGTCGTCGTCGGCTTCGCTGAATACATCTGCCGTGAAGAGTTCGACGTCCACGTCGGGCTCCTTCCAGGATCCGGCCGGTAGACCGGCCTTGAGGCAGCCGGCGTTCAGGAACGCTTCCGGTGTGAACCCGTTCTGCGTGGCCACCTGAGGAAGCAGGAGTCCCTTCTGCAACCCGCGCGAGATGATGATCCCGTGGCGGCCGATCTCCAGCTCCATCGGGGAAGCGGTCGGGGCCGGTGGGGTGAGGACCGAGATCTCGAACGTCGTGTGTGGCAGTTCATCCTTGGTGAAGGGGGCGAAACGCGGGTCCGCGGTGGCCGCCGATACGGCGCAGCGGGGGACGGTTTCGATGAGGGGAAGCCCACTGCGGATATAACCGGTGCACCCGCGCAACTCGCCCCCGGTGTGGATGCTCACGAAGACGCCTCTGCGCTCGAGGAGCCCCTCGGTGGCGGATGTTGGCGGGGCAAAGGGCTCGCCGAGAAGCGCTGAACGCACCGCGAGGCGCGCGGTGCGAAGGAGCCGTCGTCGCTCTTGGAGTGAAAGCATCTCAGAACATTCCGCCGTCCCGGCGGCGCCATGACGCCCCGGCTCCCGGCGACCGGTGCCTGTCGCATCCGCCGTGACCGTCCGGCAGGGAGTACCGGCCCCCGGGATCGTTCTCCCGTCGTTTAGCGCTTCCGCCGGAATCGTCCCTGCCCGCCACGGCGGTCTCCGCTCGGACGCGTTCCATGCGGCCGGTGACCTCCCCGGTGAGCCGAGCGGGCAGGTGTGCCGGATTTGTCCGGATCGCCGGATGTCCCTCCGGCTGGTCTGTCACCGGCCTGTCCTCTTTCGGCGAGAACAGCGCGGCGGCTCAATCGGACCCGATCGCCGTCGACATCGATCACCTTGACGAGGATCTCATCCCCTTCGGTCAGCTCGTCGTGCGGGTCGTTGACCCGGTACGGCGCGATCTCGGAGACATGGAGCAAGCCCTCCAGACCCGGCAGGATCTCGACGAAAGCGCCGAAATTGACCAGCCTCTTGACCTTGCCCATGTACGATTTGCCGACTTCGGCCTCCGTCGTCAGTTCGGCCACTATCTCCATGGCCATCTTCGCGGACTGCTCGTCCACCGATGCGATCTCGACCCTTCCATCGTCGTTGATCTCGATTTTCGCTCCAGTTCTCTCGACAATGGAACGGATCATTTTGCCACCCGGCCCGATCACCTCCCGGATCTTATCCTTCGGTATCATCATGGTGAGCATTCTCGGGGCGAAGGGAGAGATCGCCGTGCGTGGCTTCTCCAAGGCCTCCTTCATCTTGGCGAGGATGAAAATTCTGCCCTTGCGGGCCTGCTCGAGGGCGTCGTGCATGATCTCGCGGGAGATCCCCTTGGCCTTGATGTCCATCTGGACGGCGGTGATTCCGTCGCTGCTGCCGGCGACCTTGAAATCCATGTCGCCGTAGTGGTCCTCCACGCCCGCGATATCCGAGAGGATCGCGCAATCATCGCCTTCCTTCATGAGTCCCATGGCGATACCGGCGATCGGGGCTTTCAAGGGGACGCCGGCGTCCATGAGCCCCAGGGACCCACCGCAGATCGACGCCATCGAAGAGGAGCCGTTCGATTCGAGGATGTCGGACACCAGCCGCAGGGTGTAAGGGAACACATCGGCGTCGGGGATCATCCCCTTGAGGGCCCTCTCGGCGAGGGCCCCATGCCCGATCTCGCGTCGGCCCGGTCCCCGCAGGAACTTGACTTCACCGACCGAGAAGGGAGGGAAGTTGTAATGGAGCATGAAACGCCTCTGGGACTGCCCCTCCAGCCAGTCGATCTTCTGCGCGTCAGCCGATGTACCCAGAGTCACGGTGACCAGAGCCTGTGTTTCGCCGCGCTTGAAGAGGGCCGAGCCGTGAGTTCGCGGCAGAACCCCCGTCTCGCATGTAATGGGCCGGATCTCGTCGAGCTGGCGGTCGTCGAAGCGTCGCCGCCGGCCGAGGATCTCGCTGCGGGCCAGCTTCTCGAGGACGGTTCCGAAGATACGCTTGGTCAGGACCATGCGGTCGGCGTCCTCTGCCGGGACACCCTCGAGGAGAATCTCCTTGACTCGCGCGACCGCGCGGTAGCTTTCGATCTTGTCACGGATCGCGAGGGCTTCGAGTAGCGGGGCCCGGACCGCTTGCTCGACCTGCTGATAGAGATCCTCGGGGACCTGCGGCGGATCGAATTTCCGCTTGGTCACTCCCAGCTGGGCCTGCATCTCCACCTGGGCGCCCACGATCTGCGAGCACGCCTTCTGGCCGGCGCCGATGGCTTCGAGGACCTGTTCCTCGGAGACCTCCGATGCGCCGCCTTCCACCATCACGACGTCCTGAGCGCTTGCGGCGACCACCAGGTCGAGCCGGCTCGATGCGAGCTCTTGTTCGGTCGGACCGACGATGATCTGGTCATTCACGAGTGCCACGCGGACCGCCGCAATGGGTATCGGGAACGGGATATCGGAGAAGGTCAGCGCGAACGAGGCGCCGGTCACGGCCAAGGTGTCGGGATCATTCTCGCCATCGTAGGAGAGCACCAAAGCGATGATCTGGGTTTCGCAGTTCCAGCCGTCGGGGAAAAGCGGGCGGAGCGGACGATCGATGAGCCGCGACGTCAGGATCTCCTTCTCGTTCGGGCGTCCTTCCCGCTTGAAGAATCCCCCCGGGATCTTCCCGGCGGCGTAGGTGTTTTCACGGTAATCGACCGTGAGGGGGACGAATGAAATATCGGTCTTGGGTGTTCTGGTGGCGCAGGCCGTCACGAGCACGACGGTATCGCCGCATCGGACGGTCACGCTGCCGTCCGCCTGGGTTGCGAGTTTACCGGTCTCGATGATGAGCTTTCGCCCCTCGAACTCGATTTCGCGTACTAGGTGCACTGGATCCTCCGTTGGGAAACGCGGTTCAAGACCGGTGAGTGTCACCTAGTCGAGGCGGACCGGGGAGGCATGAATCAAGGGGTAGGGGAATGCCGTTCAATAATGGATTGGAAAAAGTGCAAGCCTACCGCGATAATGGTAATTCTAACCCCTGAGACATGGCTTCCGGCCCGCCAGCAACCGCTTGAACCGTCGATGTTTATTTCCGGATGCCGAGCTTTTCGATAACCGTGCTGTAACGGCCGACATCGTTCGATTTGAGGTAATCGAGAAGGCGGCGTCTCCTGCCGACGAGCTGGAGCAGCCCCCTGCGCGAGTGGTGATCTTTTTTGTGCGTCTTGAAGTGCTCCGTCAGGTCGGCGATCCGGCGAGAAAGGAGCGCTATTTGGACCTCCGGCGAGCCGGTGTCGTCATCGTGGACGCGATAGGTGGAGATGATCTCGCTCTTGACATCAGCAGGCAAAGACAACTCGTGCCACTCCCTTAGTTTACCGGCGATCCTTGCAACACCCGGGGTTCAACCGGCGGCCGCGGATTCTCCCGGTCCGGTTGCTGTATTGCGCGAGCGGAGTCGGAATGGGATCCGATGGGCTCTGACAATGTGGGCCGGATCTTAGCACCCTCGCCGAATAGTTGTAAAGGTGACACGATCGGTTCCCCGGCTCACGTGGCGAGGACGATGATGGGCTTCAGGACCTCCTCTCCATCGGGGCTTCCGGCGGGGGCGGCTATTGCGATGAGATCGCCCTGCTCGTCGAGAACCCGCGTCGCCGCTTGTCCCCCGGCGCCGGCCTGGCCGGCGCTGGACAGGTGGGCGCGTGCCAGGGGCCGGCCCGATCGCACCGCGAGGCGTCCCTCCGGAGTCACGGTGACGAAGGGGAGGCCGAGATCCAGACGGCGCATCGGTACGATCATCTCGTCGAGATGCCCCGCCCGGCCCGCCTCGAGAATGGCCTCGAACGGGTGCGCGTCGTCCGCCTGGAGGCGACCGGCGGCGGTCCGGCGCAGCTCGGCGAGATGGGCTCCACAACCGAGCGCCAGCCCCAGGTCATGGGCGATCGAGCGAATGTAAGTACCGGGGGATGTCTCGATGCGGAAGCGGACGGCCGGGCCAGCGATCTCGTCGATATCGAATCGATGCACGGTCACCAGGGAAGGCGCGAGATCGACCGGCATGCCTCTGCGGGCAAGGCGATGAGCGGGCTGGCCTCGGAGCTTGCGTGCCGAGAAGGGAGGCGGGACCTGGGAGAAGGTGCCGGTAAAGCGGGATGCCATGCGGCGGATCATCGATTCGCTGATCTCGTCGATCGGCCTATGCGATACGATCCTGCCCTGACTGTCGTAGGTATCGGTGGCGACGCCGAGGAGGATGACTCCCGCATAGGACTTGCGCGTGGCCGAGAGGAACCGCGACAGGCGTGTGGCACGACCGATGCACAACGGGAGCACTCCCGTCGCGAACGGGTCGAGCGTTCCCGTGTGGCCCACACGCAGGCCCTTCGTGAATCCGCGAACCGCCTGAACGATATCATGCGAGGTCGGCCCCGCCGGCTTGTCCGCGACGAGGACTCCCGACGGCAAGCTCATCCGTCGTCCTCGGTGTGCCTGGTCTCGGCCAGGAGGTGTTCGATGTGCGCGCCGTACTCGATGGCCGTGTCGAGCGTGAAAGTGATCTCCGGGGTGTATCTCAGGTGGAGAGTTTGTCCCAGTCTCTTGCGGACGAAGCCGCGGAGTCCATGCAAGGCTCTCAAGGCCTCCGCGCGAGCGGGGCCGTCGGCCAGGAATGACACGTAAACCCGGGCGTGTCGCAGGTCACTGCTCATGCGGACTTCGGTGACGGTCATGAACCCGAGGCGGGTATCCTTCACCTCGAACTGCATCAACCGCGCGACCTCTCGTTGGACGAGGTCGCCTACTCTCTGTGGGCGAGCACCCGATCGGATCTGGCTCAAACGTAATGGACCTCCTGGCCGACGATCTCCCCCGGGATCTGGTTTTCGATCTCATCTCGAATCCTGTCGAACAGTCCCTCGAGGGTCCGCCGGGCGTCCGCCACGGCCGCGATGCCCAGAACGGATCGCTGCCAGAGGTCCTGGTAGTCGACTTCCGCGAGCGAGATGTTGTGGCGCGAGCGGAGGCGGTCCTTCAGGCTCTTGAGAACCTTTCTCTTTTCCTTCAGTGATTCCGCGCAGGGAAGGTAGAGAGCGACGGTACAGATGCCGACGACCATGGCAAGGTCAGGCGTACAATTCCTTGTTGACCACCGTTTCCATCTTGAACGCCTCGATGATATCGCCTGGTTTGATGTCGTTGAACTTGTCCACTCCGATGCCGCATTCGAATCCCGACTTGACCTCTCCGACGTCTTCCTTGAAGCGCCGCAAGGAGACCGCCTTGCCGGAATGAACCACGACATTGTCCCGGAGGAGCCGGATGTCCGCGTTGCGGACGATCTTTCCCTCTGTCACCATGCAGCCCGCCACGATCCCGAACTTGGGCACCTTGAAAGTGTCGCGCACCTCGGCTCGGCCGAGGAAGGTTTCCTTGATGGTCGGTTCGAGCATCCCGATCATGGCGGCCTTGATCTCGTTGCTGACGTTGTAGACGACCGTATGCAGGCGGATGTCGACGTTTTCCCTCTCGGCCAGCTCCGCCGCCTTGCGTTCGGGGCGAACGTTGAAGCCGATGATGATCGAGTTTGTCGTGGTGGCCAGCAGGACGTCGGATTCGGTGATGGCGCCTGTTGACGCCCGCAGGACGCGAACCTTGACCTTGGGCGATGAGATGTCGGACAGGATGCCGGAGAGGGCCTCTATGGAGCCTTGCACGTCGGCCTTGAGGATCAGGCTGAGTTCCTTGATGTCGCCTTCCTGGATCCTGCTGTACAGGTGATCCAGGGTGAGGCGTGACGATCGTTGCAGGGAATCCTCGCGCAGCTTCTGCTGCCGGAAGGCGCCGATCCGGCGCGCTTTCCACTCCTCCGCAAGAACCTTGAACGAATCGCCCGCTTGTGGGACATGCTGCAAGCCGAGCACCTCGACCGGGTCCGAAGGGCCCGCCTGGAGGACCTTGACGCCGGCATCATTGATCATGGCCCGGACTTTCCCGTTCATGGCCCCGGCGATGAAGGAGTCGGAAACCCTGAGGGTGCCATCCTGGACGAGGACCGTCGCGACCGGGCCTCGACTGCGATCGAGCCGAGCCTCCAGGATCGCGCCGGTCGCGGGAATGGTCGGGTCGGCCTTCAGCTCCTGCAGGTCGGCGACCAGCAGGATCATGTCGAGCAGATCGGTCAATCCCTGCCGTTGCTTGGCTGATACAAGGACACACACGACATCCCCGCCCCAGTCCTCCACGAGCAGGTTGTGGTCCGCGAGCTGTTTCTTGGCGACGTCCGGCTTGGCCTCCGGCTTGTCGATCTTGTTGATCGCGACAATGATGGGGACATTCGCCGCGCGGGCGTGATCGATCGCCTCGATGGTCTGGGGCTTGACGCCGTCGTCGGCGGCGACCACCAGGATCACGATGTCCGTGACCTTCGCACCGCGCGCGCGCATCAGGGTGAAGGCCTCATGGCCGGGCGTGTCGAGAAACGTGATGCGCCGGCCCTTGAAGGGAACGGAGTAGGCGCCGATATGCTGCGTGATGCCGCCATGCTCGCCCTCGACGACCTGGGTCTTCCGGATCGCATCCAGGAGGGACGTTTTGCCGTGGTCGACGTGGCCCATCACGGTCACGATGGGCGGCCTCAAGATAAGCGAGGAACTCTTCTGCGCCTGGCGTTCTTCGAGGGCCGCATCCTCCTCAAAAGTAACGACGGTTGTCTCGAAACCGAACTCGAGGGCAACCTGCCGAGCCGTCTCCGGTTCCAGGGGACGGTTGACATTCGTCATGATGCCGTGCAACAGCAGCCGCTTCAGGATCTCGCTAGTCTTGACCTTCATCTTCTCGGCCAGTTCGCGAACGGTGACTCCTTCGGTGACCGAGGTCTGCTTCAGCGGACCTTCCGGGATGCGCAGGGGAGGCGGCTGAGGAGCGGCCACGCGCTTCTTCTTCTTCGGCTTGCGGCCCGCGTACGGGCGCCGGCCGCGGCCCGGGCGGGCTGGAGCCGGGTGGCGGGGCCGCATCCGCGGTGGCGGGGCCGCCGTCCGAGGATCGCTCGAGCGCGGGATCACCGGGGGCCTCTGCATGGCCGGTCGGGGAGGGGCTGCCGGCGCCTTCTGCGGCTTGGCCGGCGCGGGGGTCTTCGGCTTGGCCGGCACCGCCGGCGGGGGTGCCGCCTTGGCTCGGGGGCGTGGCACCGGGGCCCGCTGCGGTGTGGCTGGTCCGGGAGCTTTCGGCT
>JBHHZN010000033.1:0-12566 GCA_046758155.1 Acidobacteriota bacterium
GATGGCGGAAGCGTGTGGGAATCGAACCCACCGCGGCATGCTCTCGCATACCGCCGACGGATTTGAAGTCCGTGCGAGACACCAGCCCCGATGCGCTTCCGTTCGTCGAGAGAGTTCACCGGATCGATGGGCATCCTGTCAAGGGTTTCTCGGTCCCGCCATCGATTTTTTTGTCGGGCGATTCTCGTTGTCGCGCACGCCGCGGCGGGTTCCGATTCTCCCGCCGCTCATCCGCGCGCACGCGCCGATGCACTGATAATCCGTAAACGACGCGGACGATGCGCGAGTTCTGTTTTGATTCGATCCATCGAGAGACCGCTTCGCGATCGAAGACGTGATCCGTGGTGCGACCTCGACGCGTGTCGGAGGGTCCGCGAATCGTCTTGTTGCGTTGACACTTGACAAAATGTGGTGTTATATTTCGCACCGTGATGACTCTCGACCGTACAGCGTCATCTCGATGCGGTGTGGCGGCGGAAGAAACCGACCCACGCAAAGAGGGGAAGTACGTGATGACGTCCACCGGCGAGGGATCCTTGTTCGACGGAGCCGCCCGACGGGAGTCGGGCTTTTTTGTGAGAGTGTCTTCGAGCGTCATCGCTGGCCGCGACGATGCGCGAAGGCAGCAGCTCCGTTCGGTCAGTTTCATCCAACCAAGCCGTCGAAGTCGCGGCCGCACTTCGGTGGCGTGGTTGCCCCTCGGTTGAAGAAAGAGGAGACGAGGGGCGACCTTAGCTGAGACATGAAGGAGGTGGATCCAGTCATGGCAGCGAGGAGAAAGAAAGCTACCAAGAAGGCCACGCGCAAGAAGACAACGCGCAAGGCCGCCAAGAAGACCGCGAGGAAGACCACCCGCAGGAAGACGACGCGGCGCAAGAAGTAACGCCGGCGACCTCGGTCGCCAGACCTTCTCCGGAGAAGGTTTTTCATTACTGCAGGCTTCGACAACAACCTGCGTTTTTGGGGCTGTGGCGCAGCTGGGAGCGCGCGTGACTGGCAGTCACGAGGTCACGGGTTCGATCCCCGTCAGCTCCACCAGGTTGTTGTCGCTTTTTTTTGGGGCCGGCATCCCCGCCCGTGAGACGGGACGGGCCCCATCGCCTAGCGGAGCCTGGTCGCCAGCTTGCCCGTCAGGCGGTTCAGCACGTGGCGGCGGGGCAGGAACGTGAAAGCGGGCCTCCGGCGCATGCCCATCCGCTTCCGGATGGCGAGCAGGCCGGGATGCCTCCCCTCCAGGTGCAAGCCCCGGACGGTGGCCCTGTGCGCTTTCCTCAGCTCGCCGGCCGACAAGTAGACACGCGCGAGGTTGAGGTAGAGATCGGGGTTGTAGAACTCCACGGCGACCGCTCGTTTGCACATCTCGATGGCGTCCTCGGTGCGACCCGCGGCAAGAGACAGCGCCAGGCCGTAGTACGAGAGATACCGCACCCTGCCCGCCGACGAGATGCCCATGCGTTCCTCGAGGTTCAGGGCCGATTCGAAGTACGCCAGCCCCTCCAGGTAGCGGCGCGCCTCCAGCGCGCGCAGGCCTTTCTGGAAGCTCATCTCGGCGGGACGAAAAGCCATCGGTCTCCTCGGTGGATCACGTGCTGTGCGGGGCGGGCTGGTGGTGCGGGAACCTGGAAAATATAGGACCGTGCGGCGGGCAGTCAAACGGAGGCCGCGGGGGGGCCGACAGCGGAGAAATCGTCGAAATCAGCTCGACGTGCGCCTTCCCAGGGTCCTCCAGAACGGGTCGTTCGTCTCGATCGAGGCGGTGCGCTGCAAACCCTGCAACAACGCGTCGAAGGCTTCGCTTTGCTTTCTCGCGATCAGTTGGTCGCGAACCCTTCTCCTCACGGCGGCGGTTTCTTCAGGCGTCGTCGGGCTGCGCTTGATGACCTTGACGACCACAACGCCGTCGTCGGCGTCGAGCGGGCCGATGACGGAGCCGGCGTCGTGCGAGAAGATCGCGTCCTTGATCGCGTCGTTGAAGGCGTACGGCGCCGAGGCGCGTGTGAACTCGTCGATGCTGTTCAGATTGAGCTTTTCCTTGTCGGCGGCTTGCTTGAACCCGTCGAACCCGGCGGCGACGATCTTCCGGCCCACCGCCCGCGCGCGCTCGAACGCCCGGGCCCGGTTGAGGTCCTGCTTGACCTGGTCGCGCACGCTGTCGAAGGGGGCCGGCTCGGCCGGCTTGACCTCCGTGACCTGGAGAAACAGCCAGCCCTCGGGCACCGAGATCGCGGAGGAAACGCCGTTCAGCTTGAGGGAGAAGGCCTCGTGTGTCGCGCGCGGCTGCACGCCGAGCTTGCCGAGCCGCCCGTCGATGGTGAACAGGCCGGTATCCTCGACGCTGTACCCGCTCTCGGTCGCCGTCGCCTCGAACGAGGAGGTCTGCTGATCGAGCTTCGCGGCGAAGTCGTCGGTTTCCCTCTGCAGCAGGTCCTGGGCGCGGCGGAAGGCGAGTTGCTGGCGGATCTGGTCGCTGACCTCCTCGAAGGGCTGCTCGCCCTCCGGCCGCGAGCCGGTCACCTTGATGATGTGGAAGCCGTACGGCGTGCGCAGCAGATCGCTGACTTCGCCCTCGTTCAGGCTGAAGGCGGCCTTCTCGAATTCAGGCACCATCCTGCCCCGCGAGAACCAGCCGAGGTCTCCGCCGTTCTGGGCGGAGTCGTGCTCGGAGTACTGGCGCGCCAGCTCGGCGAAGTCGCGGCCGGAGCGGATCTGCTCCAGAACGGATGACGCCTTCTGCTTGATGGTCTCGATCTCTTCGTCCGATGCACCGGGCGGGATCTTGAAGAGGATGTGGCTGGCGCGTCGTTGCTCGTCGTGATGGTATCGGGCGCGGTTCCGATCGTACTCGGCCCGGATCTCCTCGTCGCTGATCTCGACCGACTCGAGCAGGGGCGCTCTTTCGATGAGCACGTACCGGGCGCGGCGCTTTTCGGGCGTCTTGTAGTCGGCGCGGTGTTCCTCGAAGTACTTGCCCAGCTCCGCGGTCGAGGGATCCCCCGGCGGCGTGAAGTCCTCCTGCTCGAGGAGGATGTAGTCGACCTCGGCCGTCTCGCCCTGCTGCTTGTAGGCTTCGTCGATCTCGGCGTCGGTGACCGACACCATCGTGCCGACGAAATCACGCAGCTTGTCGACCCTGATCCGCCTGGCGATCCCCCGCTCGTAGTCCGTCACGGGGCGGTTCCGCCTTTTCAGTTCGTTCCTGTACTGGGCGACGCCGATGAAGCGGCCCCCGCTGCGGAACTGCGGCGAGGAGCGGACGTACGCGGAGATCTCGGCCGGCGTCGCGGCCAGCCCCAGGCGCTCGGCATAGGTGGAAGCGAGCGCTGTATTCACGAGCTGATCGACCGCGATCCGGTAGAAGTCCTGCGTCCGGGCGATCTCCTCGAACTGGTTGCCGAGCTGGCTGCGGAAAAGGTTCTCGAGCTGGAGGCGCTGGCGCTCGAGCTCGCGGGCCGTGATCTCGATGCCGTTGACCCTGGCCACCCAGGTCAAGTCGTTGGCCGCGCCGCCGGAAGCCGCGCCGCCCCAGATGGCGAATATCGCCACGACGAAGGAGAAAACCACGAACATCACGATGATCCCGAGAAACCACTTCTGGCGGTTCGCCTTCCGCATCAGGTCGAGCATGGTCGCTTTGTCCTCGCAGAAAAATAGATTCTACGATGGGGATTGCGGCCGATCAAGGTTCCGGCGTGGCGGGCGGAGAATTCTCCGAAGGGCAGGTTGGCACTGGGGAAAATTCCACTATGGATGTTCCTTTCGTTGCGCATGCGATTTTTATATGTTATATTCTCCCGCGCTCTTCAGGATGCGTTTAATTGGCTGAATGCAATTGACTTAGCGGTCGCAACCGAGGGCGGTTCTCAAGACCCCGCCCCCCTGGGGTGTCCCTCAAGGGGGAGTGCCTCACGGCCGACCATCGACTGTGGGGCGTCATGGGCAACTGGCAAGAACCCGAGAAGCCGACGATCCTTCTCGATTGGTTCAACGTTTCCTACCGTACGCTCCTTGCCGTTTGCTTCGGTGCCCTGCTCATCGTGGGTGGTGCTTCATACGCCACCTACGTGAAGTACTTCTACCAGGAGTCACCCAAGGCTGCGGCCCGTGCCGCCATCAACCAGGCCGAAGAGAATCTGCACAAGACGGGACCCGTCGGTGAGGAAGAGGCGGCCACGGAGTTCAAGCAAGCGGCCCAGGGACTTCTGGAGGAGGCGCGCCGGCAGTTCGACGCGAAGAACTTCCTCGATGCCCGCAAGGCCGCGGTCGAGTCGAATCTCAACGCGGAGAAGGCGATCGCCCTGGTGCGGGGAGAGCTGGCCCGCGAGGTCCAGTTCTACCACATCGAGGGAGACGTCAAGGTCAAGAGGGCGCGCGAGCTCATCTGGGTGGATGCCAAGGAGGGGATGTCGTTGTCGGTGGGAGACCAGGTGAAGACATCCTCGCGTTCCACCGCACAGATCATTTACTTCAACGGCACCATCACCACGGTGAATCCCGGCTCGCTGCTCGAGATCAAGACCCTTTACGACAACCAGGTCACGAAGGTCCAGAGGGTGCGCGAGCGTCTGCGCCAGGGCAAGATCGCGGCCTCCACGCAGGAGGGCGTGAAAGGATCCTTCCACGAGGTTGCGACCCACAATGCCGTCGCCAAGTCGACCCACCGGACGAATTTCTCGGTCGAATACGACAAGAACGCCTCCAGGACCCACGTCGAGGTCCGCGCCGGCAGAGCGACGTTGTTGACCGGGCGCGGCAAGCAGGTCGAGGTGCATGGTTCGGAGATGGTCGACGTGGACCGGAAGGAGAACGTTTCCGCGGTGAAGCACATGAAGCCCGTTCCGCGGATGTCCTCGCCGCCGGATCAGAAGATCTTTCTCATCCGCGAAGGCAAGGGGCCGTCGGTCGATCTTGCCTGGCAGAAGGTGCGCGGGGCGACCGGCTACAGGCTGCAGATCTCCTCGAAGCCGCTCTTCGCGGACCCCGAGGTCGACATCGATGACATGAAAACCACATCCGCGACGCTGCCGAACGTCAAGCAGGGGGGATACTACTGGCGCGTCGCCGCCATGTTCTCCTCGGGGCCGGGCCCGTTCTCGAACCCCCGCCGCTTCAAGGTGATGCCCGCGCGCATGGCGCAGGACGGCGACGATGAGCCGCCGCCGCTGGTCATCGACGATTTCCTGGTCTTCTCCAGCCAGGTGATCATCCGCGGCCGGACGGAGCCCGGGACCCTCCTGACCGTGGGAGGAAACAAGGTGGACGTTTACGATGATGGCTCGTTCACGACCGTCGTGTCGCTCACCCATGAAGGGGTGAATCGGGTGACATTCCTGGTTCAGGACATGGCGGGCAACGAGAGGAGGGTCGACAGGATGGCTCGTGTCGATCCTTACTAGGCGGCGGGCATGCGGAAGATCCTCTTCATCAGCGATCAGCCGGGCCGAGCCCGGCGGGTTCTTCGCGGCCCGGGCGCGTCGCGGTTCGAGATATGCGCCGCGGCGCAAGCCGGCGAGGCCCTGACCGTGCCCGGCAAGGAGTTCGCGGGAGTGGTCTGGCAGCGCC
This sequence comes from Acidobacteriota bacterium, assembly GCA_046758155.1. GTDB lineage: Bacteria > Acidobacteriota > Polarisedimenticolia > JACPZX01 > DASXTC01 > JBHHZN01. The sequence continues at coordinate 5,560 of JBHHZN010000033.1, forward strand.
TGGCGGGCCAGAGGGTACCGGCCGGTCTCCAGGCCGCCCGGCGGCTGCGCGGGGATCTACCCTTCATCCGGCTCGACCCGGCGCGGGCCTCCGCCCGCAGCAGGATCGCTGCGCCGCGCGCCGGCCGGTTCCGGCGGGCGATCACCATGCCGGTCAGCCCTCTTCTGCTGTGTCATCTCATCGACCAGGAATGCAGCCTGATGGAGTCCGAGGCGCGTCTGGCCGCCGCGCGAGCACGGATGCGCGCCTGCAGCAAGCGGCTGTCGGCCCTGGCCGACGTCGCCCCGGCCGCCCCCTCGGTGGTCGAGCCGGCCAAGGTGATGGAGATCGTGATGAGCCATGCCCAGGACCTGATCCCGACCGAGGCCTGGGCGGTTTTCCTCGTCGATGACAAGGAGCACAGGCTCTCACTCGCCCAGGCGCGCGGCCCGTTTCTGAATCGCGTGAAATCGTACCGGATCAAGATCGGCCAGGGGGCCGCCGGATGGGTCGTACAGTACAAGAAAGCCCTGCTCATCAACAACGTTCGAGAGGACAGGCGCTTCGACGCCCGCTTCGACATGCTGACCGGTTTCAGGACCCGCTCGATTCTCAGTGCTCCGCTCATCAGTCGCGGCCGGATCATCGGCGTCGTGCAGATGATGAACCGGCGCAAGGGACGCTTCGACACCAACGATCTCGCCATGCTCACGACGCTGGTCGAGCCGGGGGCCATCGCCCTGGAAAACGCGACCCTGTACCAGAAATCGGCGGAGTTGACGATCACCGACGATCTGACCAAGCTTTTCAACTCCAGGTACCTGAACGTGCACCTGCGGCGGGAGATCAAGCGGTCCCGGCGCTACGGCGTGCCGGTTTCCCTCATTTTCCTCGACCTGGACGGGTTCAAGACGATCAACGACAGCTTCGGGCATCTTGCCGGGAGTCGCGCGCTGGTCGAGGTGGGGCAGGTGATCCTGGAGACCGTCCGTGAGATCGACGTGACCTCGCGTTACGGGGGCGATGAATTCACCGTGATTCTGCCCCAGACGGGAGCCAGCGGCGCTATGATCATCGCGGAGAGGATTCGCAGGAGTATCGAGAACCAGGTCTTCTTGAAGGATCTGGACCACGAGGTGAGGTTGACAGCGTCCTTCGGTGTAGCGACATTTCCCGACCATGGGGAAACGAAGGAGGATCTCATTCAAAGAGCCGATCAGGCGATGTACAGGATCAAGGATCACAACAAGAATGGTGTCGCCTTGGCGTTGAAAGAATCGCGCGCCAGAGAGGAGAAGGTCTGAACATGCCCTTTCACCTGAGGTCTCTGTTGAGCATGTTCAGCAACGACCTGGCCATCGACCTGGGAACCGCCAACACGCTCGTCTTCGCCAAGGGCAAGGGGATCGTCGTGTGCGAGCCCTCCATTGTCGCGGTCAACCAGAAGACCGGCAAGGTCGAGGCCGTCGGCCGGGAAGCCAAGGAGATGCTCGGCCGGACGCCCGGCTCGATCATGGCCATCAAGCCGATGAAGGACGGCGTGATCGCGGATTTCGAGCACACGGAGAAGATGCTGGATTACTTCATCCGCAAGGCGCACAACCGCAATCTCGGCGTCAGGCCGCGCATCGTCATCGGCGTCCCGTCCGAGATCACGCAGGTCGAAAAAAGGGCGGTGAAGGACTCGGCCGTCAAGGCCAGGGCCACGGAAGTCTACCTGGTGGAGGAGGCCATGGCCGCCGCCATCGGGGCCGGCCTGCCGATCACCGAGCCGATGGGCAACATGGTCATCGACATCGGCGGAGGTACCACCGACGTCGCCGTCATCTCGATGGCCGGCATCGTCTACAGCCGAACCGTGCGAGTGGCCGGCAACGAGATGGACGAGGCCATCACCCAGTACATCAAGCGCAAATACAACCTTTTGATTGGTGAGAGGACCGCCGAGGAGATCAAGATGAAGATCGGATCGGCGTTTCCCCTCGACGAAGAATTGACGATGGAGATCAAGGGAAGGGACCTGGTCGACGGGATCCCCAAGACGATCACCATCACCGATGCGGAAATCAGAGAAGCCCTTGTCGAAACGGTGAACACCATCATCGAAGCCGTGCGTCTCGCTCTCGAGCAAACGCCCCCCGAACTGTCCGCCGATATCGTGGACAAGGGGATCGTGCTCACGGGCGGCGGCGCGCTGCTGAAGAACCTGGATCGGCGGCTGCGTGAGGAGACGGATCTTCCCGTCTCGATGGCCGATGATCCGCTCTCCTCGGTGGTGCTCGGAACCGGTCGGATGCTGACCGAGTTCAGCCTGCTGCGCAAGGTGTCTCTCGACTAGAGAGGCCGGATGCTGCACTCTGTCCACGACAGGCGGCCCGCGCTGCTGCTCGTGGCCCTGCTCGCCCTGCTGTTCGTGGTGATGGCCGTTCAGGTCAGGGCCGGAGGCGCGAGCGCTGCCGAAGGGTTCGTCTTCAGGATGTTCTCGCCGCTCGTGCGGGCGACCTCGGCCGTGACGGGAACCCTTTCCGAGCTATGGCGCGAGTACGTCGATCTGCGGGACGTCCGGCGGCGCGACGTCGCGCTGCGGACCGAGGTCGCGAGACTCAGCCTGAGGCTGAGCGAGCTGGACGGAGCACGCCTGCAGAACGCGCGATTGCGGTCCCTGCTCGACCTCAAAGAGGCGATCGCCGCGCCCAGCGTGGCGGCCACGGTCATCGGGAATGAATCCGTCGGCCTGTCGCGGACCATCATCGTCGACCGGGGATCCGAGGACGGCATCCGACCGAACATGCCGGTGGTCGCGACCGAGGGGACCGTGGGGCGAGTCTGGATCGTCGCGTCCCACACGGCGAAGGTGCAGCTGATCACCGATTCGGACGCGGGGACGGCCGTCCTGGTCCAGCGCACCAGGGTCCAGGGGATCCTGCTCGGACGCGGATCGGATTCCTGCTCGATGGAGTACGTCTCCCGCCTGGACGACGTCCAGGAGGGGGATCTGATCGTCACGAACGGTCTCGACGGGATCTATCCCAAGGGTCTTCCCATCGGGCCCGTCCGGCGCGTCGGGGAGGGGCCGGGGGTCCTGTGGACGATCATGGTGAAGCCCCGCGTGAAGTTCAACCGTCTCGAGGAAGTTCTCATCCTGCTCACCAACGCCATCGAGCTGCCCGAGGGCGCCGCCGCCGGGGCCGACCGATGAGCTTCGTGCTGGCCGCCCTGGTTCTCATCGGCGCGGTCGTCTTGCAGTCGGTGGTGAGCGGGATCTGGCCCGCGACGAGCCGATTCTTTGACCTGCCTCTGATCGCCGTCCTATACTATGCCATCGTCAGGGGCCCGGGTGGGGCCCTCATGGCGGGGACCGGCGCAGGCCTGCTCCAGGATGCCCTGGGGGGGACGCTTCTCGGCGTGAGCGCCTTGTCGAAGGCGGTGGCGGGGTACCTGATGGGCATTCTCGCCCTGAGACTCGCGCTCTTCTCCCTGATATCGCGTATCCTCGTCGTCGCCGCCGCCACCGTGACGTCCCGTTTCGTCGAGCTGGCGACCATGGCCATCATGGGAAGGCGGCTGGGCCACGTGTCCTACTCCCAACTTTTCGAGTCGGTCCCGGGAAATTGCCTCCTCGGCGCGCTGATTCTCAGCACCTTGAAGCAGAAGGGACCAGACTAGACATGCCGGAATCCGCATGAGACCCGACTTCAGACACCGCATCGAGTACAAGGAGTACGTCGAGACGAGCCAGTTCTCGGCGCGCATCACCGTGCTGGCGGTTTTCTGGACCGCGGTGATGACCGCCTACCTGCTCTCGTTTTATTACTTGCAGATAGTGAAGGCCGATGATTTCCGCGAGCTCGCCGAGGCGAACCGCATCCGGCACGTCATGGTGCCGCCGCCGCGCGGCGCGATCCTGGATCGCTTCGGCCGGGTTCTGGCGAGAAACCGTCCCGCGTTTGAAGTTCTGCTGACGCGCGAGAAGGTCCGTGACATCGAGGCGACGCTTGCGGAGCTGGCTCCCGTCATCGGGGTCGAACCGGCCGAGTTGCGCCGGATCGTCACCGCCGCCGCTTCGCGGCCCGCCTACGAGCCGATCACCATCGGATCGGATGTCTCGCTCGCGGCCGCCTCCTATATCGAATCCCGGCGCGCGGATCTTCCCGGCATCACCATCAGGACGAGCATGAAGCGGTTCTACCCGGAAGGGGACATCGGGGCCCACGAGCTGGGCTACGTCGGCGAGATCACCCAGCGGATGCTCGACACCCCGGGGTTCGAGGGAATGGTGCAGGGCGACATCGTCGGCAAGGCCGGCATCGAACGCGCCTACAATGCCGAACTTCAAGGCCAGCGCGGCGAGCGGCTGGTCATCGTCAACAGCAGCGGTCGCGTCATGGGGGAGCTGACCGGCGGCGTTTCCCCGGTGCCCGGGCGCCCGGTCCGCCTCACGCTCGACCTCGACATGCAACGGGAGCTGGAGGCGGCCTTCGGCGAGAGGGTCGGCGCCGCGGTCTTCCTGGACCCGCGCAATGGCCGGATTCTCGCGATGACGAGCCGGCCGGGCTTCGATCCCAATTTCTTCGCCCGTCGCTTCAACCGGCAGGTCTGGCAGCGTCTCGTCCGGGATCCACGGCATCCTCTGCAGAACCGCTCGATCCAGAGCGCCTATTCGCCGGGGTCCACCTTCAAGCCGGTGGTCGCCGGAGCGGCGCTCGAGGAGGGACTGGCCACGCAGGCGACCTCGTTTTTCTGCGCCGGCTCGGAGGTCTTCTACGGGCGCACCTTTCGGTGTCACCTGCGGTCGGGCCACGGTCGGCTCGCGATGAAGGATGCCATCAAGCATTCCTGCAATATTTATTTTTACAACCTGGGGAGCCGGCTCGGCATCGACGCCATCACCCGCTACGCCAGGCACCTCGGTCTGGGCGAGGCGACGGGAATCGATATCGGGCCGGAGAACCCCGGGCTCGTGCCGAGTCAGGAGTGGAAGCTGAAGACCCACCATGAGCGGTGGTACCCGAGCGAGACGGTTTCCGTGGCGATCGGCCAGGGCCCCCTCACCGTCACGCCCTTGCAGATGGCGATGGTGCAGGCCTTCATCGCCACCAACGGCCTGATGGTCAGACCCCACCTGCACCGCGATCTCTCCGATCCGGACGAGGCCGGCGGCTACGAGATGATCAGCCGGCACAGCCTGCAGGTCATCCGGGAGGCGGAATGGGCCGTGGTCAACGACGGGGGGACGGGATGGCGGGCGAAGATACCGGGCCGTGACGTCTGTGGAAAGACCGGCACGGCGCAGGTTTTTTCCGGCTCGGCGGATCTGCCCGATGAAGAGGTGGATGAGAACATGCGCGATCACGCGTGGTTCGTAGGATTCGCCCCGAAGGACGATCCGCGGATCGCCTTCGCCGTGATCGTCGAGCACGCGGGGCACGGGGGCACGGCGGCGGCGCCCATCGCCAGGCGCGTGCTCGTCAGATTTTTCGAGTCCGAGGACAATCCGCCCCCTGACGCGGCGGCACCGGAACGGATGGCCGATGTTCGAGAAACGATTCAAAGCGCACTTTGACTGGACGCTGGTGGTCTCGATGCTGGTGGCCACCTCGCTGGGCCTTCTCGTGCTCTACAGCGCGACCTACCTGGAGGGCGCGGAACTATTCTGGCGCCAGATCACGTGGTTGATGATCGGGCTCGTCGCCCTGGTCCTGGTCCTCGCGGTGGATTACCACACGTGGTCATACATCGCGTTGCCCGCTTACATCCTGTCCTGCCTCGCGCTGATCGCCGTGCTCTACCAGGCCCGGGCGATCGGGGGCGCGCGCTCCTGGTTCGAGCTGGGGTTCTTCAACTTCCAGCCCGCCGAGCTGGCCAAGCTGGCCACCATCCTCCTGCTGGCCCGCTTCGTCGAGGAGCGGAAAGGGTTCGGGCTGTCCGGGCCCAGCCTGCTGAGTCTCGTGGTGATCGTGGCCGTGCCGGTCGCGCTCATCGCGGCGCAGCCCGACCTGGGATCGACTCTGCCGTTTCTGCCTCTCTTGTTCGTCGTCATCGTCCTGTCGGGGATCCGATGGAAGGCCCTGATGGTCATGGGGCTCGTCGTGGTGCTGCTCGTGCCGATCACCTTCTACCTCCTGGAGCCGTACCAGCAGGAACGGGTCCTCACCTACGTCGATCAGATGAGCGATCCCCAGGGGGTGGGCTGGCAGGTGCTGCAATCGCGCATAGCCGTGGGATCGGGAGGGGTCTGGGGCAAGGGGCTCTTCCGCGGATGGCAGGGACAGCTCTCGTTCCTGCCCGAGAGCCACACCGACTTCATCCTGTCCGTTCTCGCCGAGGAGCTGGGGTTCGCGGGAACAGTGTGCGCTCTCATTGTCTACTTCGTTCTCTTGAGCCGGATCGTGGCCGCCGCGCGCGGTGCGCGGGACAAGCTCGGGGCCTTCATCGCCATGGGCGTGGCCGCGGTCATCGGCTCTCAAGTTCTGGTCAATATCGGCGTCATTCTGGGCCTGATTCCCACTACGGGAATCACGTTGCCCCTGATGTCTTATGGAGGATCGTCCCTCGTGACCACTCTGGTCGGCCTGGGGCTGGTCCTCAACGTGAGGATGAGATGCCTGGTCAATTGAAAGCCCGCCGGCCACGACGTGGCGGGCGGGGAAGAAGGCGCCGCAGCGGCGCCAGGAACAAGACGAACCATCAGGCCGAGGATGGGCCGCCGCCGGCGGCCGACGATCCCGCGGCCGAACAGGAACCCCGGGAATCGTTCCCGGCTCGCATCGAGCCGGAGCGCGCACCGGCCGTGGCGGCGCGCGAGCGCGAGGGCGCTCCGCCCGGTGACGGCGGCGCTCTCGATGATGTGCCACCCCTGACATCCCCGAGCCTGCCGGGCGAGCGGCGGGCGCCACGCAGACCCTCCGCCCGCCGCCGTTCGCCGGCGGCGGACAGGGGAGGGCGGCGCGGCGGGGCGCGAACGGGAATCCGGAGTGTCCCGGCGCCCCTCGGGGGGCTCGAGCGCGGTGACTATCGACGGTGCGCGA
>JBHHZN010000034.1:0-12443 GCA_046758155.1 Acidobacteriota bacterium
GGAGATCGGATCCCCCATGAACGGCTGTAGCATGCAGGAGAATCGGCAAGAACCGTTGGGCACGGAGTCGTCGCCCGGGCCGACGTCCGGCGGCGGTCCGGCCGAGGCGAGGGAACCGGCGGCCCGGCCGGGGCTCAAGAGCCGGCTTATCGGCCTGGCGCCGAAAGCTCTCGTCAGGCTCTTCGCCCGGCCCTACATCGCCGGGGAGACACGCCGGGAGGCCATCGAGCTCGTTCATGCCCTGTACAGGCGGAAACAGCTTCACAGCACGCTCGATGTCCTGGGCGAAGCCCTGCGCGATCCCAGCGAGAGCGAGGCGGCGCTGAAGGAGTACAAGGAGATCATCGACGATCTCGGGGACTGTCCGTATGCCAACATCTCCATCAAGCTGTCCGCCCTCGGACAGGCCTTCGACGAGGAGCTGTGCGCCCGCAACCTCGAGGTGTTGCTGCGTCACGCGCAGCGGGTGGGGCAGTTCGTCAGGTTCGACATGGAAGACCACACCACCACCGATTCGACGCTGCGCCTTTACCGCCGGATGGTCGATTGCTTCCCACGCATCGGCCCCGTTCTGCAGGCCCGTCTGCACCGCACGCCCCGGGACATCGAGGATCTGGCGGCCCTGAAGCCGAACGTGAGGCTCTGCTTGGGGATCTACCGGGAGCCGCAGGAGATCGCGTTGCAGGACAAGCAGGCGATCAAGGAGCGGCTTCTCGAGCTGCTCCGCATGCTCTGGTCCAACGGCCAGTACGTGGCCGTGGCCACGCATGATGAGTCCGTGATCGCGCGAGCGCTCCAGCTAGCCGGGCAAATGGGGAAGACGAGTCGGGATTTCGAGGTGCAGATGCTGCTGGGAGTGCCTCGAGAGCGGATCCAACGGGACCTCATCGCACAGGGTATCAAGGTGCGTCTCTACGTCCCGTACGGGCGGCACTGGTACCAGTACTGCCTGAGGCGCCTGGAGAATAACCCGGAAATGGCGCGGATGGTCCTGGTCAACCTGTTGCGGAGGGGGTTTCGAGGGTTTTGACCACCTTGTCGCCTTCCTGTAGAATTCACGATGGATCGAGGAAAAAAGGCGATCGCTGCGGGCTCGTGCCCGTGGAGGAAAGTCCGAACTCCAAAGGGCAGCGTGCCGGGTAACGCCCGGTCCCGGCGACGGGAAGGAAAGTGCCACAGAAAACACACCGCCTAGGTCCCGCTCTCGTGTGGGGCCGGTAAGGGTGAAAAGGTGCGGTAAGAGCGCACCGCGTCCCTGGTAACAGGGATGGCAGGGTAAACCCCACGTGGAGCAAGACCAAATAGGGGAGATGCCAAGGGGTGGCCCGCCCTGATGCTCCCGGGTAGGTCGCTCGAGCCGGCGGGTAACCGACGGCCCAGACGAATGATCGCCACCGCCGCCGAGCGGCGGCGGCAACAGAATTCGGCTTATTTTTTCCTCCCTCCGCAAGCGGCCTCGCTGGCGCGAGGCCGCTTTTTTTATCGGTGATGCGCCGGTCGGGGGCAACCGATGGGAGATCCCACAGGTGGTGCAGCACGAGGAGTTGGGGGCGCGGGTCAAGCGTGCCGTCGAGGAGCTCGAGGACCGGCTGAAACAGCTCAGTCGTGACCTTCACGACCATCCCGAGCTGAGCCTGCACGAGACGCGTTCATCTTCACGGCTTCAGGAGATGCTGCGCGCGGGGGGATTTCGCGTCGAGGCGGGAGTGGCCGGGCTCCCGACGGCCTTCGTGGCGGTGAGGGAGGGCCGGGCGGGCAAGGGTCCGCGGATCGCCTTCCTCGCCGAGTACGATGCTTTACCGGGGATCGGCCATGCCTGTGGACATAACCTCATCGCCGCCGCCGGCGTCGGGGCGGGATTGGCCTTGTCGCGTCTTGCCGACAATCTACCCGGCGAGATCCTCGTCGTGGGGACCCCGGCGGAGGAGACTCTCGGCGGCAAGTGCGTCATGGTGAGAAAGGGCGTCTTCGAGGGGATCGACGCCGCCTTGATGATTCACCCCGGCACGCACTGGCGCGTCGAGGTCGATTCGCTCGCCTGTATCACGCTCGAAGTGACGTTCCAGGGCAAGGAAGCCCACGCGGTGGCCTGGCCCGAAAAAGGGATCAACGCGTTGGACGCCCTGATCCAGCTCTTCGTGGCCGTCGACATGATGCGCAAGAGACTGGGCCGCGATGTGAAGATACCCGGCATCATCCGTGAAGGCGGCGTGCGACCGAATATCGTGCCGGCTCGCACGGTCGGTCAGTTCACTTTGAGGGCGCCGAGCGGTTCATCGAGGGACGAGGTACGCCGGCACTTCGAACACACGGTCGGGGGGATCGCCGCGGCGACCGGCTGTGGATTCTCCCTGCGTGCGACCGATGAACCCTACGATGATATGGTGACCAACAAGACCATGGCCGATGTTTTTCGCTCCTACCTGAAGCAGGAGGGCGTCACGACCGTGGAAGGGGAACGGCCGAACAAGGGTTCTCTGGACATGGGCAACGTCAGTCGGGCCGTCCCATCGCTGCATCCGTTCGTGGCGATCTGCGAGCCGGACGTGGCGTCCCATTCCGCGGCGTTTGCCGCCGCGACGATCACGCCGCGCGCCGAGAAGGCCCTCATGATCGCGGTGCGGGCGCTCGCTCTGACCGGCCTGGACCTGCTGGTGCGACCGGATCTCCTCCAGCGGACTCGGGTCGAGTTCACGGCCGCGACGGCGTGAGATCGAAGGCTGTTGACAGGGCGACGATTGTCCCGGCGTTCCTGCGTCCGGGCGGCCGCGTGGTGGTCGCGGCGCCCAGTGGGGTGGTCGACAAGAGACGGCTGCGGGCCGGCCTGTCCTACCTCGAGCGGATGGGGCATCCGGCGCGCCTCGCACCGGGTGTCCTGTCGCGGCACGGGTATCTCGCGGGCACGGATGAGCGCCGTGCGTCCGCGTTCAACGCGATCATCGCGAGCGACGCGACCCAGGCGGTTTTTTTCGCCCGGGGCGGCTACGGCATCGGACGTATCCTGGATCGGCTCGATCTGGCGGCATTGCGGCGCAAACCGCGGTCGCTTCTCGGTTACAGTGACCTGACCGCCCTGTTCATGGCACTCCAGTGCGGAAGCTCCTACCTGGTCCACTACGGCCCCGTCGTGAGCGAGCTGGGGAACCGCGAGAGCTTCGACGAAGCTAGTCTTTGGGGGGCGTTGTACGGAGATCCGGCTGCCTTCGACCTGCCGTTCCGGAACAAAGACATCCTGAGGCCGGGCCGGGCGGCGGGGCGACTGATCGGGGGGTGTCTCACGTTGCTGGTGAGCCTGCTCGGCACGCGGCATGATCCGGACTACGCGGGCGCGCTGTTGTTCTGGGAAGAGATCGGGGAACCGCCGTACCGGATCGACAGGATGCTCACACAATTGCGCAGCGCGGGCAAACTCCGGCGACTGCGAGGAATGGTTGTCGGCTCTTTGACGGGATGCCGGGCGCAGGGGAGGGAGGCCACGCTCCCGTTGCGGCGGGTGATTCTCGATGCGTGCCGGGACACGACGTTCCCGATCATCTGGAACGTGCCCGTGGGACACGTCAAGCACAAGAGGACACTGCCTCTGGGACTGCCGGCCGTGCTCGATACTTCGGCGCGGTCCCTCAGGGTGCGAAGGCCCCGCGGGCGGTGACGATGCCCGGTTGCCGCAGAGCGGCGGCGGATGCGATTTCGAACTCCGTCACGCGCACGATGGAGACCGCGGCGACGCCGTCTGTGACGGTGACTTCGAGTTGAAAGCGGCCGGCGGACCAGCCGCGAAGCGGTACCGTTCCCGCGGGAGAACGCTGGGCGTTGCGTCCTCGTTCACCGCCCGTGACCGGATGGACGCGCCGCGTCACGGCTCAGATCGATCTCGATGACCGCCAACGCCGCCCTGATGTAACGAATGGTACCGGCCGATAGGCCGAAACCGTTCCGCGAAGGCGACATCCGCCGCGCCTGCTCGAGGGGGATCTCGCGGATCCTGGAGTCCTTCTCGACGAAGATCCGGACATTGCCGTGGTTGAAGCCCGCGGCCCGCTGCAAGACGACGATGCGGGCCGTTTCTCCGCCGTCGCGGTAATAGTGAACCTCCCCATCGACAACCTGCACGACGGTCGACACGGGGGCGGCCCCGGAGGGAGCGATGCCACCAGCAGGTCCGAGATCACCGGCACGCAGGATACTCCGCTTGGCCCTCAGGAGCTCGTCGCGGATCTCGGCAATGACGTCGCCGGAGAATCCCTTGTGCGATCTATCCGTCGATTCCACAGGTCGACCGCCTCGGAGAGGGAAAGGTAGGCGACGGAATCGCCGGTTCGTACCATGACATCCACGTTCTCCTCGGTCAGGCCGAGAGCGGGATCCCCCATCGTGAGCTTGACCCGATCGGGACCGAAGAACCGATCCAGGACCATACCCGCGGCCTGGCGCGAGCCCCCCGTGCGGGTGATCCGCGGCAGCAGATCCGGAGCCTTCTCGGGCCTGGAAATCAGGATCGTGTCGATGGCGAGCAATTGGACCTTGGCGTTTTTGTCCAGTGTGCTCTTCTCGAGGAAATCTTCGTACTCGAACCACCGATCCGGGTGATACCCGACGGCGGGCCGGCTGGAGATCGTGCTCCTGCGATCCACATGCGTCCTGGACGACTTGGCCGGAGCGGACTTGAGGATGGTCTCCGCGCAACGCACCATCAGCACGCGTGCGTCGTCGATCCAGGGACTGTCCGTATGTTGCGTGTTCAGCTGCTCGAGAACGTCGTAGGCGCGCTCGGGTTGTCCCATCTCGTACAGCGCCATGCCCAGCCAGTACTGTGCGTCGTCGGTGTGGGGGCTGCCGGGAAAACGGCGGGAGAAATCATCGAAGATCTCCTTGACGTCTTTCCAGCGCTCCTCGAAGACGGCATTGCGGCCTCGGGCGTAGGCATCCTCATCCGGGCCGGCCAGTGCAGGTATTCCAGTCAACACCAGGACCGCCAGGGCGAGGATGGCTGTCTCGATGATCGTGCGCCGCGTCCTCATGATCAGGATCGCCTCACGGCCAGCCTCTGGGGCGCCGCGCGCAGGATCTCGAGCTGATCCAGAATATCGTCGATCTGTCGTTTGATGTGCGCGATCGCCGTGGCATCGCCTTGCCCCGAGAGGGCCGCGATCTGCCGCAGTATCTGCTCGAGTGCGGAGACGAGCCGTTCGATGCGTTTGTCGTTCAACCTGTGGGCCAATTGGCGGACACGGTCGGTTTCACCGAGAAGGATCTGGGATGCCGCTCGGAGGGCCGGCGAGCTCGTGGCGGCGTTCGCGTTGGCGAACTCGAGCAGCACGAGGCGGCTGCGATCGAAATATCCGTTGGTCTGTTTCGAGAAGGCGAGCAGTCCATTCCCGTCGAGCAGATCCCCCGGCGCATCGTGAAGCTCGCCGGGGACCGTATCCGGCCGCTGGGGGGTCCCCTCGGTGAGCAGCGTGTAGGTGGTGACGAGCTGTTCCCAGTGCCGGCCGGCGAGGAAGGAGACGCCGGCAAGCAGCAGCACCGCGGCCGCCCGAGCGAAAGCGCGCAGTCGGTACGCCGCCACGCCGCGGGATGCTGGTTTGAGCCGGTCGAGATCGCGGCGCAGCTCGCCGATGTCACCCGGCGCCCGGAATGTTGCCATGTCCCGGAGGTCGGCTGCGTCGACAAGCTCGAGCGTTTCACGGAACGAATCCAGCTCCCTGTGGCATCGGGCGCAGGCGGACAGGTGGGATCCCATCCTCTCGCGGTCGGAAGCCGAGAGGTCACCATAGAGGTAAAGAACCAGGGCTTCTGAACTCCAGCCACACTTGTGGGAATCGCGCGTCATTGGCCACTCATCCTTTGGTAAGATCCGGTCTGGTCGCCGTTTTGACAAGACGGCCGCGCTGCCTCGCCCGTTCCTCGGCAAGTCCTTCGCGCAACGTCACGACCGCTCGGTGCAGGAATGACTTGACGGTTCCGTCGCTGATCTTCATGAGTTCGCTGATCTCCCGGATCTTGTATTGCTCGAAATGCTTGAGGACGAAAGCCATCCGTTCCCGAGGAGGAAGTTTCCTGACGAGCGACACGATCCGCTCTCGCAGCTCACGCATGTTCAGAGCCTGTTCGGGGTTCGGGGGCGCACTGGGCGGCAGGTGATGTTCCAAGAGATCCTTCCGATCCGCGTCCAGTCTTTCCGCCGATCGCCGACTCCGCCTGAGGTTCAGACAGATATTGATCGCGATCCGCGTCAGCCAAGTGGGAAACGACGAATCACCCCTGAACCTTCCAATCGATTTATAGGCCCGCAGGAACGTCTCCTGCAGGACATCCTTCGCGTCGTCCGCGTTCTCAGTATAGAGGAGACAAACCCTGTAGATCCGGGTTCGATGCTGCTCGAATATATCCTGGACAGCATCGGTGTCACCGGCCCGGATCCGCTCCAGGATTCCACGTTCGTCAGCCGGCATGGTTAACCATTTGGACCCCTCTGGGACAGCCCCGGTTTACATCTCCCCGGCCGAATCGTAATGGAGGCGATCACCCGGGATCAAGATCGAACTCCTTGAGATGCAAGGCCTTCCAGTCATCCTGCATGGCCCCTGGGTGAGGCTCGGCCCGGGGGAGACGAGGGCGACGACCGCCTCGCTCGCCCGGCGTGGGACCGGGCGGTGAGAATCGAGGCCCGCTCGCTGCAGGAGCAGTGGCGATTGTAGCGGTTCGGCTAAACTGGTGCCTTCTGCAGGGGAGGAGACCACGGGGTGCCGAGCCTGAAGCTGACGGTGGAGTACATCGGAACGGCCTACAAGGGATGGCAGGCCCAGCCCGGTCAGCCCACGATACAGGGCGTCCTGCGGGACGTGTTGAAAATGCTCCTGCGCGAGCAGGTCGATGTGTCCGGGGCGGCCAGGACGGACGCGGGAGTTCATGCCCATGGGCAGGTCGCATGTGTTCATCTCGGTGGACCGGTCGATCGAGATCGGCTGCACCGGTCGCTTCGTGCCGTCCTGCCTGGTGATATCGGCGTCAGACGGATCGAGACGGTCGAGGAGGGGTTCCACCCCCGGCATAGTGCCACCGGGAGAGTCTATCGGTACCGGATCATCGAGGGCGATTACCTGTCACCGTTCGAGCGTGGATTCGCCGCTTTTTGCCCCGGGCTCCTCGATGTGGAGGCGATGGATGAGGCCGCCCGAGCGCTGCTCGGCGAGCATGATTTCACGTCCTTCTGCGCATCGGGGGATGTCTCCACCTCGCGCGTGAAGCGGATCCGGACTTCGCGCGTCGAGCGAGATCCGGCCAGGCCGGGGCTCGTGACGTACACCGTGGAGGCCGACTCGTTTCTCCAGTATATGGTCCGCAACATCGCCGGGACGCTGATCGAGATCGGCAGGGGCAGAAGAAACCCGGGGGACATCCCGCGCCTGCTCGCGGCGCGCGATCGTCGTCTCGCGGGCCCCACCGCACCCGCCCGAGGCCTCTTCCTGATGGAAGTCCTGTACTGAGATCTTGCGCCGCAATGGGGGCGGTGGTAGCATTACTGTTTTCTATGGAAGGGCTTAGAGTGGTGTCCGGCCGGCCCATCCGCAGGAGAGTCATGTCCCGGAAGACACCAGATCTGGATGGGTACATCACCCCCAATTCGGTAGAGGAAGCGATCGTCGCCGAGATCGATTTCGATGCCCTCCCCTCGCATGTCGCCGTCATCATGGACGGCAATGGCCGATGGGCGAAATCGCGCAGGCTTCCTCGCGTGGCCGGCCACAGGGCGGGCATCGACGCCGTCCGGGACGTCGTCGAGGCGTCCGCTCGCCTGGGGCTGGAGGTGCTGACCTTGTATGCCTTCTCCCAGGAGAACTGGAAGCGACCCAGGCTGGAGATCAACACGCTGATGAGCCTGCTGAAAGAGTATCTGAATCGGGAGCTCCACAACCTGGTTGCCCAGAAGATCACGTTCAAGGTCATCGGCCGCATGGATGACCTCACGCCGTCGGTCCAGCGTGAGCTGACGAAGGCCATGGAGGCCACGCAGGGCCTCGACGGCATGGTCTTCAACATCGCGCTGTCTTACGGAGGAAGGGCCGAGATCGTGGATGCCTGCCGGCGGATCCTCGTCGATGCTCTGCACGATCCCGGGGCCGCCGAGCGGCTGCCCGTCGAACTCGACGAGGAAAAATTCGCCCGGTACCTGTACACGTCAGGGCAGCCCGACCCCGATCTGCTCATCCGGACGAGTGGGGAGATGCGGATCAGCAACTTCCTGCTCTGGCAGATCGCCTACGCCGAGATATGGATCACGCCCACGCTCTGGCCCGATTTCAGGAAGAAGGAACTGTTCGGCGCCATCCGGGACTACCAGAAGAGAGACCGCCGGTATGGTGGGGTTCGCACGGCCGATGGGGACCGGACCGCATCGGCC
This sequence comes from Acidobacteriota bacterium, assembly GCA_046758155.1. Lineage (GTDB taxonomy): Bacteria > Acidobacteriota > Polarisedimenticolia > JACPZX01 > DASXTC01 > JBHHZN01. The sequence goes on from JBHHZN010000034.1 coordinate 8,402, forward strand.
CCGCAGCGCCGGGCCGGCGTGCGAAGCAAGAGGCGCGTGGTTTGACGCGGCTTCTCACGGCCCTTATCGGTTTGCCTCTTTTTTTCTATGTCATCAAATACCTCCCTCCGCAGGTGTTCCTGGTGCTCGTGTCGATCGCGGTCGTCCTCGCGTCCTACGAGCTGTTCGCCATCGCGGAAAAAAGAGGTCTTCACGCCCACAGGGCTCTGGGAGCCGCGCTGGGCGTCGCCGTCGTCTATACTTTTTTCGATCCCAGGCTTTCCACGGGAGACATGGTCTGTGCCGGGGCCATCGCCGTGTCCCTGGCCTCCCTGCTTCGAGCGCGTGGGGGAGGGGAAGCCCTTGCCGTGGGCATCGGCGGCACCGCCGTGACCCTCCTGGCGGTCGTCCTGATCGCGATGATGCTGGGTTACTGTGTCGGGTTGCTGGGCGATGGGAGCGAACAGGGCAGGGATCTGACGGTTCTTCTCTTCTGGGTTGTCTGGCTCTCGGATGCGGCGGCCTACGCGATCGGGACGATGTGGGGGCGCCACAAGCTGATGCCGCTGATCAGCCCTCGCAAGACGGTCGAGGGGGCCGTCGGGGCACTGGTTGTTTCCATCGTGGCCGCCGTCGCGGCACGGGCCTGGTTCTTCAAGACCCTCCTGCTCGGGGATGCCCTGATGCTCGGCCTGTTGCTCGGCATCGCGGGGATCCTGGGGGATCTCGTCGAGTCGATGATGAAACGTGCCGCGGCGCTGAAAGACAGCGGGGCCCTGCTTCCCGGCCACGGTGGAATCCTGGACAGGGCCGATAGTCTGCTATTCGCGGCCCCCGTCCTGTTCTATTACCATAAGTACTTCATCCGTTGATCGGCTGGAGGGGGCCGGCAGGGCTGGGCCGGGCATCGATAGGACGTCGAACATGGACAAGCACTCGAAGGGGATCGTGATTCTCGGCTCGACCGGTTCGATAGGAACCAGCGCCCTGGATCTCGTCGAGCAGCTCAACACGATGGGGGGGAGGACTGCGGAAGGGTCGGCGCGGTTCCGTGTTCTGGGCTTGTCCGCCCACCGGAATCTGGACAGATTCGCCGAGCAGGTCCGGCGATTCCGGCCGCGCATCGCCTGCATCGGCACCCAGGATCTCGCGACCCGCCTGCAGGAGCGCCTCGGCACGAACAGCACGCGGATCGTCTGGGGCCTGCAGGGTCTTCTGGAGGTTGCCACCCTGGAGGATGCCGAGTTCGTCCTCGCGGGGATCGTGGGCGCCGCTGGTCTGGAACCGACCTATGCGGCGGTCGCCGCGGGGAAGGTGGTGGGCCTGGCCAACAAGGAGGCCCTCGTCCTGGCCGGCGACTTGATGATCAGCACGGCCCGCCGGAGCGGAGCGAGCCTCCTTCCCGTCGATAGCGAGCACTGCGCGATTCACCAGTGTCTGCGGGGCGAGAGGACCCACGAGATCCGGCGCTTGATCCTGACGGCATCAGGGGGACCATTCTTCGCGAGACCCGAGGCCGACTTCAGGACCATCACGCCCGCGGAGGCGCTCGCCCACCCGACGTGGGTCATGGGGCGCAAGATATCTATCGATTCAGCCACCTTGATGAACAAGGCCCTGGAGGTGATCGAGGCCCACTGGCTGTACGGAGTCCCGGCGGACCGGATCTCCGTGGTGATTCACCCGCAATCGACCATCCATTCCATGGTCGAGTTCGTCGATGGATCGGTCATATGCCAGCTCGGGGCTGCTGACATGCGACATCCAATCCAGTATGCTCTGACGTACCCGGACCGCACCGCGACACCGCTGGCGCCGGTCCGGATGTCCGATATGGAGGCCTTGACCTTCGCCGAACCCGACAGGGCACGGTTCCCGTGCCTGGATTTCGGGTGGCGGGCGTTGAAAGCAGGCGGGACGATGCCGGTTGTTCTGAACGCGTCAAACGAAGTGGCGGTCGCGGCATTCCTGGACGACGGCGTGCGCTTCGATGAGATCCCCCGGATCATTGATACAGTCATGCAAGCTCACAAACCCGGCAGGGCATCTTCCATCGAGGGGATTCTCGAGGCCGATGCGTGGGCGCGTCTCCAGGCGAGCCGGACGATCGAAGAATGCCGCCAGGCCGGCACGAGCCGCTCCGGAGGAGCCAACTGATGCCCGACCCGCTGACCTTGCTCGGCTTCATTTTCATCCTTGGCGCGTTGATCTTCATCCACGAATCAGGTCACTACATGGTGGCGAAGGCGCTCGGCATCAAGGTCGAGGTGTTTTCGCTGGGTTTTGGACCCAAGCTTTTCAAATTCTACCGAGGAGGGACCGAGTACTGTATCTCAGCCCTTCCGCTCGGAGGATATGTGAAGATGCTGGGCGAGAACCCGGAGGAATCGCTCCAGGGCAGCCGTGAGGAGTTCCTGTCACGCAGCAAGTTCGAGCGATTCCTGGTTCTGGTGATGGGCGCCACGTTGAACATCATTCTGGCCGTCGTCTTGACCGCGGGAATCTACATGCACGGCATTCCCGAACCGCTCTTCATCTCGCGACCTCCCACGATCGGCCATCTGGACCCGAACGGCGGTGCGGCCGCGGCGGGGATGCGCGTGGGAGACCGGATCCTCGAGGTGGGAGGCAAGGAGGTTCCGACATGGAAGGACCTCCAGTTGGCGGTCGCTCTGAATCCAAACAGGTTGATCGATTTCGAGATCCTGCGGGACGGGAAACCGCTGTCGATCGCGGTGCAGGTCGGCGCGAGCGAGCGGGACAGGATCGGTATCATCGGGATCGGGCCGATGACGGAGATCGCCGTGGCGCGCGTCGTGAAGGGTGGACCGGCCGACACGGCGGGACTCCGCCTGGGAGACATCGTGACGAGAATCGCCGGGAAGGAGCTTTTCGGCCCTCCCGGGGCTGACGTGCTGGAACAGATGAGCGCCTTGCCGCCCGGCGAGCCCCTCACGATCCAGGTCAAGCGCGGTGACCGCCTGATCGATGTATCCCTCATGCCGGTGGAGAAGGATGGAAGAGGAGATGTGGGCCTGGGCCTCTCGTACGCCACGACCATCCGGCGATTCGGGCCAGTGGAGTCGATCGCGCAGAGTATCAAGATGAGCGCCCAGCAGGCGGGCGTGCTGTTCTTGACACTCAGGAAACTGGTGGCCGGACAGATGTCTCCGCGCGCCCTGTCGGGGCCGATCGAGATCTATCGTCTCACCGGGGAATCGTTGCGCGGCGGATGGATCTTTTTCGTGAGCTTCATGTCCCTCATCAGCCTCCAGCTGGGCATCATCAACCTCCTGCCCATCCCGGTCCTGGATGGCGGCCACGTTTTCATTCTCCTCGTCGAGGGGATCATCCGGCGTGACCTCTCCATGAAGATCAAGGAACGGGTGATGCAATTCGGCTTCATCCTGCTTCTCTTGATCATGGGGGGCGTGATCTACCTCGACGTCGTGAAAAACCTCTAGCGCCGGCCAGGCTGACCGAGCGGGCGTGATCTTCCCAGGGCGAACCCATCAGAACCCGGAGGACTGCCACAGGGTGATGTACGTCCGCGGTATGGCGATCTCCGGGGGCGGCCACAGGCCTAGCTCGAGGCGTTGGTCGAAGTAGATGGTTGGTGAGTCGGCGTGGACGGAGGTCTGTCGCACGTCGCCTCCGGCGACGAGGGCACCGAAATATGTCGCTGTTCCTTCCCCGATGATGTTTCCCGCGTTGTAAAAAACTCCCATGAAGTTGACGGGCGCGACGATCGGCAGGCCACGCTCATCGCGCCCCGTCGTCGTTTGAACCTGGTAGCTCTCTCCTCCCGGGGCAACCACCATGGAGGCCTGCGCGGCGGAAGGATCCTCGAGAAACGAGTCGGAGCGACCGCCTGCACCCAGGGACAGCGGATAGCGAAGGTTGATGAATGTCTCGGTGGGATCATGGGCATGATCTCCATTCTCGTCATCGAAGGGTTCGCCTGGAGCAATGATGGCGCGGGCGTGCCCGCGGGCCTGGTCGACGAAGAAGGAGACGGCGTTCAGGTAGATCTTCGCGTCGGTGACGACGTCTCCGTCGAACC
>JBHHZN010000035.1:0-11842 GCA_046758155.1 Acidobacteriota bacterium
CCGATCGCAGCCGACAGCCAGCCGGCACGCAGGAGGCGGTCAGCCCGCTGAATCGTCATGGAGCCATTTTTCCCGCGAGTTATTACTCAGGAGCAGCCCGAGCGAAGTGATCTTACCATCTGTGATGAAGAACCTCCCTCGGCTACCCTGATTCCCTCCGTCGTCGGGCTCTTGGGACAACGATGGAGCTTCCGAGAGTTGCACCACCGAATCTCGAAGCATCGCCGCCACGCGGCGCTTGGTCGACCAAGGGAATTCACCCCGCGACTTCTGCCACTTCGCCTGACGCTCGAGGAGAGATCCCTGCTGGGCCCACCATGGTGTCCATCCTCAGGGTCCCCTCGGGCGGAGAGGCCCGCGAGCGCGCATGCGCAGCGTCGCCGGGGGCATCCGGGCCCGCGGCTCGGGGAGCTTGACCCCCTGTTCCGGCCGGAACCATATTGGATAACTTTCATGTTCTGCATGCATTCCGCGGAAAGTTACGTATGACGGGTCTTTCTCTTGCCTGTGTGAATTGGCTTCAACCCGGATCGTTCGGTCCCCCGGCTAGAAGAGGTGAGTCTGGTCTCACGCTCGTCGAACTGGTCCTCGTGGTAGCGATCCTCGGGACGCTCTCGGCGATCGCCGTCCCGGTTCTGGGCGACTACATCGACGAGGCGAGACAAACGAAGGCCATCGCGGACATCCGGCAACTGTCGGTTGCCATCATGAACTTTGAAATGGGGACGGGCAGCCTTCCGGACTCACTCGATGAGCTCAAGGGGGGAGCGAGGCTTGATCCGTGGGGAAACCCCTATCAGTACCTGAACATCATCGATGGTCCTCCCGGATCCAAGGGCAAGGTCCGCAAGGATCACAACCTCGTGCCGCTGAACTCGGAGTACGACCTCTACAGCATGGGCAAGGACGGCAGCAGCAAGCCTCCCCTCACGGCCAAGGCAAGTCGCGACGACATCATCCGAGCCAGTGATGGTGCCTTCATCGGGCTCGCCTCGGAATACTGAAGGGGTGATCAGGGATGAGCCTCGAGATCAGCTTCCTTCGCAGCAAACTGGCCCGCCGCCTGTTCGTCCTCTTTATCAGCTGTGCGCTCGTTCCCACGGTCGTCCTTGCTCTTCTGTCCTTCGTCCACGTGAGTCATCAGCTCAGCGAGCAGAGCAAGCGGCGACTGCACCGGACGAGCAAGATCACCGGCCTGGCGATCCATGAACGTCTTGTGATCCTCGAGATCATCCTGAAGAGTCTCGAGGGAAACATCGCGGAGGCCCCGGCACAGCCCCTCGGGGGCACATCGCGGATCCTCAAAGAGCGGCTCGAGGAACGCTTCTCGGCCGTGACGGTCGTGACCGCTGGTGGAACACAACGCGCCGTCACCCGCGGAATCGAGAGCTTCCCTGAATTGACTCCCCCGCAGAGGCGGCACCTGGCCGCCGGAAAAACTCTCTTGTTGACGCTGCGTGCGGCCGACTCCAGGCCTCAGATGGTCATGATACGGAAGACCTCGCGAGCGCTGGCCGAGGAGCGGCACCTCGTCGGGGTGGTTCGAGGGAGTTATCTCTGGAACGTCGCCGCTGCGAGCTCGTTTTCCGGCGGTACGGAGTTCTGCGTTCTGGGTGAGGCGAACGAGCCGCTCGCTTGCTCTCTGCAGGCTCCGATCATCCTGCCGGATGACGTGCTGGCCGCGATGCATCGCTCCTCCTCGGGGCACTTCGAGTGGCAGCATGACGGCAAGCCCTATGTCGCTTACTACTGGTCGGCTTTCCTGAAAGGGGCGTTCGGCATGCCGAAGCTGACATTCGTGCTTGCTGAGGCGAGGGCGGATGTCATGGCCCCCATGGCCGCCTTCAGGAGCAGCTTTCCGCTCGTGGTTATGCTTGCCATCTGGGTTGTGCTCCTGCTCAGCACGCGCCAGATCCGGAGGAGCCTCGTTCCGCTGGCGGAGTTGATGAGGGGGACGCGGGAGATCGCGCGGCAGAGGTTCAACACCCGCGTCGAGGTGACCAGCGGTGACGAGTTCCAGGATCTCGCCGACTCATTCAACTCGATGGCCGAACGCCTCAACAAGCAGTTCAGGCTGTCGGTGATCGGTGAGATCATATCGGGCGTGGCGCATGAGCTGAACAACGCCGTGACGGGTGTTGTCGGGTTCTCCCAGCTCGTCCTGTCTCGCAACGGCGACGCGCACATCGCCCGCGACCTCAAGAATGTCAACGATTCGGCTCTCAGATGCCAGAGTATCGTCAAGAATCTTCTCGACTTCTCCCGTGGCCGCAAACCGGAGCGAATGTACCTGCACATCGACGGGATCCTCGAGAAGACGCTCGAGCTGAAGGAGCACCAGCTTTCCGTCAACGGCATCGAGGTCGTGCGGAACCTCGACCCGAAGCTGCCTGGCACCATGATCGATTTCTACCAGATGCAGCAGGTGCTCCTGAACCTCATCAACAACGCCCAGTACGCGATCAAGCAGGCGCGCGTGGTGCCCGGTCAGCTCATCGTTCGCTCGTCCCATTCCAACGGCCGGATAATGCTGGAGATCATCGATAACGGGACGGGCATGGACGAGGCGACCCTGCACAGGATCTTCGATCCCTTCTTCACGACCAAGGGTGACAGCGAGGGAACCGGCCTGGGTCTCTCGGTCTCCTACGGCATCGTCAAGGAACACGGCGGCCGTCTCACCGCTCGAAGCGAGAAGGGAAAAGGATCGACGTTCGCCATAGAGCTCCCCATAGTGAAGCGGATCGCGGGAACCCAGGCCGTAGAGGCGGAGCCCTCCCTGATCGCAGCGGAGACACCGGCCAGCGGGTGGCGCATCCTGGTTGTCGATGACGAACCGGTGTTGCTCGATCTTCTGGACGAGATCCTGCGGGGGCACGGCTACGCGGCCGACACCGCCGTCAATGGGAACAAGGCTTTCGACAAGGTGCGTGAAGCTGACTATGACCTCGTCGTCACCGACATACGGATGCCGGAGATGAACGGCATGGACCTTTACCGGAACATCCTGGCCGTGCGCCCGGCGATGGGGAGCAAGATCCTATTCATCACCGGGGATCTCTTCGAGAAGGACACGACGCGCTTCCTCGACGAGGTGGGCGCTCCGTTCCTACCCAAGCCCCTCGATATCCCCAGGCTCCTGGCGACGGTACGAGAGATGCTGCAAGGTCCGGCGTTGCAGACTCGCGAATACTCGGCAACAGAAAATCCTAACGCTCCTTGAGCTCATCCCGGCTTCGGGTCTCACGATCGTGGAGTTCGGTCCAGGCGAGGCATGCGCTTGGCGATACGCGCGGGCGAAGCGGGAACGGCCAGGTTCGATCCCCGCTGGGCCCGCCAGTGTTTTCAAGAACTTGCGGAGGTCTCTCGGTTGCGATCGCCCCGTTTGCTACCCACTTGCGACCACTGACGTTGAGGAGCTAAGTGCGATCCTTGGACGGAAGCACGGGTTCTGGTGGCGCGTCGAGACGGACGAAGGCGCCGTAGGGTAGAATGGGATGAGAGTGAAGTGGGGAAGGTCTCGACGGAGACACCCATGCGACGAGACGACGTGCTCGGAGTGCTGGCATCGCACAGCGCCGATCTCGGACGGTTCGGCGTGAAGTTCCCTCGGCCGTTCGGTTTGGTGGCACCCGACAAGACCGCCGAAGGCAGCGAGATGGATCTCCTGGTCAGCTTCGAGAAACCAACGGGTTTCTCTTCCTTGATGAAGCCGCGCATTTTCCTGGAGGATCCTCCGGACCCCAGCCTGGATCTCGTGACCGAGAATGGCCTGAGAGATCGGGTCGGGACGCATGTCGGGAAGGAAACCATACGTGTCGCGTGACTCCCTCCCGATACTTGAGGACCGAAGCCGTGATTCAATTGATCGCTGACAACCGGAGAGCCCTCGAAAATTTGTGTCTCCGGTACCGAGTTCGTCGCCTGGAGCTCTTCGGTTCGGCCACAGGCGAGGGGTTCGATCCCGAGTCCAGCGATCTCGACTTTCTCGTCGAGTTTCAGAAACTCCGAGACAACGAGTACGCAGATGCCTACTTCGGACTGCTCGAGGACCTGAAAGCGCTGTTCCAGCGGGAAGTGGATCTCGTTGTCGATTCTGCAGTGAAGAATCCCTACTTTCGTCAGGGTATCGACCGATCGAGGACCTTGCTCTATGCGGCTTGAATCAAAGAAGTGCCTCTACGATGTTCTTCAAGCGGGAAAGAATCTCCGGCAGTTCACCGAAGGGAAGGCTTTCTCGGATTACCAGCCGGACGCCCAGCTGCGTTCGGCCACCGAACGCCAGTTCGAGATCATCGGTGAGGCATTGCGGCGACTCTCGAATGAGGACTCGGCAACGGCCGCGCGCATCAGCGAGTGCGAGAGGATCATCTCATTCCGCAACATCCTGATTCACGGCTACGCCGAGGTCGACGACCGGATCGTTTGGGACGTCCTCCAGACGAAACTACCTACGCTCCTGCGTGAAGTGGAAATTCTCCTCCAGGCGAAGTGACCGGGCGGCCGTCCCGGGGTTGACCCCATCGAGGAGAGGCGCGCGGAGAACGGGCGCAGCTTCGATCCATGTCGGGCCGAACAGTGTTTCGAAAGACTCGCGAACGCCCCTCGGTCGCTATCGCAATACATGTCGCGTGATTACCCGTTGTTCCTGGAAGACATCGAGAAAGACCGCGCCAAGGTTCTCCGGTGCACCACGGGCCGCATGCGAGGGCGCGCCCCGCGTTCCGTCTCTGGAATCCACGATGACTGCCTTCAACCCCGGCGGGTATCGACGTGCTTCCTAGGCCGGCGATCCGTGCGGAGCCGCCATCTCCTTGAGCCGCCCCAGCACGCGCAGTGTCCGCTTCGACTCCTTCAATAGCTCGCGAGACAGACGATGGAGCCTTCTCAATGAACGCGGGTCGGGACTGCGCGTGCCGAGCAGACGCTCGATCTCCGTGTGGAAGACGTTCCACAGCTCGCCGGCATGGCCCCTGTCGATCACCTTCGCCCGCAGCTCGCACGTGCACTCGTAGTCCGACTCCGGTCGCTTGCCCAGCGGCTTCAGCAACACCCGGGCCAGCGTGTACTGGCTACGGTTCAGGTTCGCCAGGGCATCCACCCACTGTCCGCGCTCGATGAAAAGGCGGGCCTGCAGGATCTCGGCCTCGAAGGGCTCGAAGGGCTCATCCGACACCGTCTCGGCGGCCCCGGCGCACTCCCCCTGACCCATCCCCGCGGTGGAAAAAACGCCCGTCTGCCCCCAGTCGGTTCGCAGGTCCTCCCCATCGTCGGGCGGCGTCCCGGCGGCCAACGGCTCGACGAGCTCGTCGATCGCATCGACGCCGACGCGATCGAGGAAGGCGGACAACGGTTCATCGCCGGCTCGCTCCTTCTCGAAGAGCGACAAGACCGCCGTGACGACCTCCGGCACGCGGCGCGCCGGGATCTTGTGCCGGGCCCTGGCGAGGCGAGCCCTGCCCTCGACGGCACGGCCTCCCAGGTGAAGCTGGTAGGCGGGGATCTGCGTGTCGCCGGTCCTCTTGACCACGCCGTGAAAGCCGATGTCAGCGATGTGATGGTGCCCGCAGGAGTTGGGGCAGCCGCTGATCTTGATCTTCACGTCTCGCAGGGCGTCGAGGCCTCCTCCGTTTCCGTTGGCGCCGAGCCGGCTCCTGATCCTCGATCGGATGGCTCGCGCCAGCCCCTTCGATGATGTGATCCCCAGGTTGCAGGTTTCCGCTCCGGGGCAGCTCGTCACGTCCAGGGCCGTGCCGGCGCTCGCCTCGGTCAGCCCGCACCTGCCCAGCTCCTCGTACACGACCTTCAGGTCGGCACGATCCACGTCCGGCAACACGATGTTCTGATCGATGGCTATGCGCACCTGATCGTGGCCGTAGCTGGTCACGAGGCGGGCCAGGATCCGCAGAGCGGGCGCCTCCAAGTCGCCGAGGGGTACCTGGACCGTCACGACGGCGCGGCCCGCGTCCTTGTGCGATCTGACGCTGCGGGCACGCCAGCGGAGGAAGGCGGGGTCCGCCTCGTCGGCTCCGTCGTCCTGAGGCTCGCACGGTGAGCTGTCCGCCCGACCGGAGGCCGGCCGGTCCGAAACCGAGCTCACGCGATCCTCCGGCAGATAAAGGCGCAGATCCGCCTCGCGACGCTCCTCGGCGGTCATATCCGCCCGCGCATCGGCGACGAGCTTCTTGAAGGCGTCGATTCCCATCTTGTGCACGAGGAACTTGAGCCGCGCCCGGGCCCTGGTGCGGCGGTTGGCCCGGTTCGCGGCCACCTTCACGATCGCCTTGATGGTGCTCAGCAACTCGTCCGCCGGCAGAAAGTCCACCAGAGGCTGGGCCGTGAACGGCGTGGCCCCGAGCCCGCCTCCGACGATGACCTTGAAGCCGCGCGAGGCCCGGCCGTTCTCGTCTTTTCGTCTGGCCAGCAGCCCGATGTCGTGGATCGCCGTCGCGACGCAGTCCTCGGGACACGCCGACAAGGCCACCTTGAACTTCCGGGCCATTTGCTGGCACCAGGGGTTGCGGATCAGGAAGGCGCTGACGGCAAGCGCGTACGGCGTCACGTCGAAGAGCTCGTCGGCGATGAAGCCGGTCAGAGGGCATGCCGTGACGTTGCGGACACTGTTGCCGCACGCTTCCCTCGTGGTGAGACCGACCTCGGCCAGCGCGCGCATGATCGTGGGGACATGGGACAGCTTCACGAAGTGAAACTGGATGTCCTGGCGCGTCGTCAGATGGGCCCGGCCCGAGGAGAACCTCTCCACCAGGTCCGCCACGGTGGCGAGCTGCGCCCCGCGGATCGAGCCGGTCGGGATCTTCACCCGCACCATCTGGACATTCGGCTGACGTTGGCCGTAGATGCCGTGTCCCAGACGAAAGGCACGGAAGCGCTCGGGGCTCAGCTCGCCGCGCAGGAAGCGGTTCATCTCCGCTTCGAAGTTGTCGATCTCGGCAGCGATCTCTTGGCTGATCATGTTCCCTCCCTCGAGTGCATCAGGGTTCGTGCCGCCCCGGTCCGTGGGAAATCCACGGGCGTCCCGAGACGGCGCGAGGGCATCTCGCGCACACCGGCGCCCGAGAGCGTGAGATGCCGGCGGGCCGCGTGTCTGCGCCGGGGTCTCGGCCTCTGCTTGCGCAATCGATCCGACCAGGCGACGGTGCGCCCGACGACGAGCAGCCAGGGGCCGCGCGCGCGAGCGGTCTCTCGCGCCTCGGAGCGCAGGGAACCGAGGTGCCGGAGAGGGACACGCCGGACGCGTTCGTCGGGAAAGGACCCGCTCTCGATCAAGGCGACCGGCGTTTCCGCGCGCAGGCCCGCCAGGAGCAACGTCTTCCGCACGCGCGCGATCTCCTTGTACCCCATGAAGATCACCAGGGTGTCGGCGCCGCGGGCGAGGTGCCGTAGCCGCTCGCGGCCCTTCCTGCCGCTGGATGAAGCCGACAGATCGTGCGCCGTGACGAAAGCGACCGAGCTGGCGACGCCCCGGTGAGTCAGAGGGATGCCGGCGAGTCCCGGCACGCCGATGCCCGAGCTGACCCCGGGGATGATCTCGAAGGGCACACCGGCCCGTTGCAGAGAGTCGGCTTCCTCGCCACCCCGGCCGAAGACGAACGGGTCGCCGCCCTTGAGGCGCACGACTTTCAGGCCGCGCCGCGCGTCGCGGATCATGCAGGCGATGATCGCGGGCTGAGAAAGAGTCACGCACCCTCGGCGCTTGCCCACGGGGACGAGGCGAGAGCCCGCTCGACACAGCCGCAGGGTTCGAGCCGAGACGAGCGCATCGTAGTAGACGACATCGGCCGAGCCGAGCCTCCTGGCGCCCGCCAGGGTGATGAGGCCGGCATCTCCGGGGCCGGCTCCCACGAGGCTCACCCGGCCCACAGCGATTCCTCCCACGACTTCCACTGCGCTTCCAGGTCCTCGAGGCGTCCCTCCATCAGGGCATCCATGGACGCCGGTTGGAGCAGGCCATCGAGGGCCTCGACGCGCCGTGCCCGATCATCGGGAGAAAGACGCCGGACGAGTCGGCGTCCTGCGGCCAGGCGCTCGAGGCCGGGGCCGAGTTGCGAGGACAGCATCCCTCCGAGCCGGTCCCGCAGGCGCACCGCGAAGGCCGGGCACTTGCCTTCGGTCGAGACCGACACCAGCAGCGATCCGCGTCACAGCGTCGCGGGCACGATCACGCCGCAAAGATCCGGCACGTCGACGACGTTCAGGAGCACGCCGCGCCGCTCGGCCTCCGCCGCGACGAGCTCCTGTGTCGGGCGGTCATCGGTGGTGGCGATGGCCAGGACGATGCCGGCCAGATCGCCGGGCCGGAAGGCCCGCGTGCTGCGCCGGAGGCGAGGGTTGCCCATCAGAGGCTCGAAACGAGCCGGCCAGTGTCGCGCCACCACGTGCACGAGGGCGCCACAGCGGAGGAGATCGCGCGTCTTGCGCAACGCGACCGCCCCGCCGCCCACGACGAGGGTTCTCCTGCCGGCCAGGCGCAGGACCGCCGGAAAGAACTCGGAGCTGCTCGCGATGCCGGCTTCGCTTCCCATCCATCTCCTCCGGAACAAAAAACCCGCAACCCCCGGAAAAGGGTGCGGGCCGTCGATCTCTAACTTGTAATTGGGTTTACATCGGGTCGGGGGGAAGAACCTGCAAGCGCCCTCGCCGGTCAGAGACGGACCAGCCCGCCACTGTACAGGCGCAACACTGGGCCATCCCCACGAGGTTCTTCATATCGCTCCGGATCATACGGTGATCGGCGAGATTGTCAAGAGATCGGAACCGCCCGCCGGAGTCGCCTGGATATCGCCGCCTCGTCTCGGCGGCACACGGCGCCGACCGCGAACAGGGCCCATGGAGGTTTTTTTCCGGAAGCATCGAACGGCCGGGGTTGAAGGCTCCTTCCGGGCGGATCCGCGGGGATCAGGCGTGATAGATGTTGATTCCCTTGGGAAGTCGGCGGGCCACGCCGGTCTCGTGCGCCGCCCGGGCGACTCCCCGGGCGACCGCGTGCGTCACCCTGCGGTTGAAGACGCTGGGGATGATGTAGTCGGGCGAGAGCTCCTCGTCCGGCACGATCGACGCGATCGCCCGAGCGGCCGCCATCTCCATCTCCTCGTTGATACACGAGGCCCTCGAGTCCAGGGCACCGCGGAAGATACCCGGGAACGCCAGCACGTTGTTGATCTGGTTCGGATAGTCGCTGCGGCCGGTGGCCATGACCTTGACGATGCCTTCGGCTTCCTCCGGCATGATCTCCGGCGTCGGGTTGCTCATGGCGAAAACGATCGGATCCTGCTTCATCCTCTCGAGATCCTTCCGGCGGAGGATCCCGGGGGCCGACAGGCCCAGGAACACGTCGGCTCCCTGGAGAACCTCGCCCACAGGACCTTTTTCCTGTTCGGGGTTCGTGTTCTCGATGAACCACTTTTTGGCGATGTTGTCGCCGACTTCACGTCCACGGTGCAGGGCTCCTCGGCTGTCACATACCACGATCGTGCCGAATCCCAGCCCCTTGAGGGCGCGGGTGCAGGCCCAGCCCGCCGCGCCGGCGCCGGTGACGACGAGCTTCATCCGTGAGGGTTCCTTGCCGGTGATTCTCAGGGCGTTCATCGTCCCCGCAAGCACGACGATGGCCGTGCCATGCTGGTCGTCGTGAAACACCGGGATGTCGAGTGATTTGCGCAAGGTGGTTTCGATCGTGAAGCAACGCGGCGCGGAGATGTCCTCGAGATTGATGGCGCCGAAGGTCGGAGCGATGGCTTCGCAAAACTCGATGATGCGTTGAGGATCCTGTGTGTCGAGACACAGGGGGAAGGCGTCCACGCCGGCGAATTCCTTGAAGAGGATCGCCTTGCCTTCCATGACCGGCATCGCCGCCGCTGCGCCGAGGTTGCCCAGGCCGAGCACGGCGCTCCCGTCGGAGACGACGGCCACGCAGTTCTTGCGGATCGTCAGACTGAACGACACACTCGGGTCGTCCTTGATGGCCCGGCAGACGCGCGCCACGCCGGGCGTGTAGGCCATGGACAGATCGGCCCGCGTCTTCAAGGCCACCTTCGACCGCACCTCCAGCTTGCCGCCGATGTGCATGAGGAACGTGTTGTCCGACACCGTGTGAAACGTCAGGTTGTCGAGCGATTTGACCCTCTCGATGGTACGGCTTGCCTGCTCGGTGGAGCTGCACTCGATGGTGTAGTCGCGCAGACTTCTTCCCCCCTTGACATGCACGAGGTCGATGGCCTGGATCGTGCCTCCTTCGGCGGCGATGGCGCTCGCGAGCCGCGCTATCCATCCCGGCTCGTGGGGGTACTCGACCCGCATGGTGATCGCATACTGGGAGGTGGGGGTACTCGTCATTGCCGTATCCTCCGTCACGGCCCCGCGTGCCCCCGCCGATGATCGGCCCGGATGGGGGGGCCTCATCATCTCGAAGATGGGCGCTAGGGGAGATCGATCCAGTCTAGCGCGTGTCGGCGATCGGCGTCCGCCGGATCTCTCCTCGTCTTCGCCGGCGGCATCCGCCCGGATGACGTCCGGCCATGCTCGCGCCGGCTCGCCGGCGTGAACCTCCGGTCCCGGTCGAGCGCGGGCCCGGTGCGGCTCGGGATCTCCAGAACCGCGCCGGAGGGGTCTCCCGCGCCCGGCGCCTGATCAAGGCCGCTCATGCACGTGCTCGAGTCGAGGAAAGATGTTCTCGTTCCAGTAGGCCGAGCGAACCTTTTCCACCAGCGCCATGGAGTAATGCCCGCTGGCCGCCTCGAGCTTCAAGAGCGGCCGGTCGGCGGCGGTGCCGCGCCAGTAGGTTTCGCTCGGGTCGGCCGTTTCCCCGATGAGCGAGGGTACCTGCGCATCGTAATGGACGATGATCTTGGAGGCTTCACGAGATCCTTCCGGCGTCTCGATCGTGTCGGGGCCCGCCAGCTCCGCTCGAGCGGGGACTGTGCTTCCGTCCTCCAGCAGCACGAGGAACGCTTGTTGACGGCCGGTGGAAAAATCGAGCGCCCGCATGACCAAGGGCAGGAGCGCCACGGGGTACGAGCCGGCGGGATACTTGAACTCGCCCCGGCTGTTCCCGTAGTCGTCGCTTCGGACCAGATGCCGCACGGTGCCGTCGGGCAGGAAGGCCAGCTCGCGGTACAGGTTCGAACACCAGTCGAAGCTGGTGAAGGAATCTTTCAGGGGATGCAGGTCCGCCTGCGCGGCGTTGACCACGTAGGCACGCTTGAACTGGTAGGAGTTCGTGCTTTCCACCTCGTAAAACAGCGCCCACTTGAAAGAGGGGATGCTCGTCCGCGTGGGCCGGATCGCCTTGGACTGGGCCTGCGGGTCGAAGTCGTGCCGGACGAGATACGTGCCCACGAGGAATGATTGCACTTGCGGTGGACCACCGGGGCGTTTCAGGCTGCGCCGGGCCCTGTAAAAGGCGATCTCCGCCTTACCGTCGTTCCAGCCGGCTGACGTCAGGTAGGCTGCCTCCACCGGTGAGCCGTGGGGCCCGGCGGCCGAGGCCGCCGTGGCGGGACCGGGCGAATCCTGGGAAACGGCGCTGGTGCCGCACCCGGACAGCGACATCGCGAGCGCCGCGGTCAATGCGAGCAGCGCCCGAGGGACCCCATCCATCATCTTGAAACGCCTCATGGTCACCTCCGCGAGTTGACCGCCGGCCGGCCTGGACGGCAAGTGAACCGATCCGCGGGGGCCGTGACCGGCACCGTTCGCTTGCCGAACACATCCCCATCCTAACATCTACCCTGGCCATGGGCGGCGAGGCGGCGACCGTGCTCGGCGCAGGCCTGCCGGCGGCGGGACCCGGGCCCCGGGCCCCTTGCGGTGGGGTGGGGGCCGC
>JBHHZN010000036.1:0-11811 GCA_046758155.1 Acidobacteriota bacterium
TTGATGGCGTGGGCCTCGATCGTCAGTGACGGCCGGTTCTGCAGGACGGTGTAGCCGTTGGAGAACATCGGTCGCGTGATACCGAAATCCCGCACCCCGGCGGCCGGGTCGTTCGAGTCGGCGAAGGAGATGTAGCGGGACGGCAGGTGGCCCGTCGCCACCAGATCGGGAACGACGCGTTCGTTGACCGCCTTCTCGATCCAGCGTCCGACCGGAGGCGGCGCGTTCGGCCCGGACTCGTACAGGTAGGTCACGTCGTACTGGTAGTCGCCTCCGTCGGTCGTGTGACAGTCGATCGTCAGGTCGGGCCACCAGGACGTGAAGACGCCGAGCCAGGCGCGCGTCTCGGCCGCGTCCGCCTTCATGTAGTCGCGGTTCAGGTTCAGGTTGCGGGCCGTCACGCGCCACCCCATCCGTTCCGGCCCGTTCTGGTTGATGCGGTTGTACCGGCCGAACCGCTCGTGGCCGTCGACGTTGTAGATCGGCATGAAGAGGATGATCGCGTGGTCCAGCAGGGCCGCCTCGCCGTCGCTCGCCGCGATGTCGCGCAGCAGCATCAGGCCGGCGTCCTTGCCCGCGATCTCGCCGGCGTGGATTCCCGCCTGGATCAACACGATCGGTTTACCCGTGCGGCGGGCGGCCTCGGCCGTGAAGGCGCGCTCCGCCGATGCCACCACGAGGATCAGGTCGCGCCCCTCGGGGCTCGTGCCGAACACGGTGGTGTGGATCGCGCTCGACTGCCTGTCGAGTCGGCGGCAGAACTCCAGGGTCTCGTCGTAGCGCGACGTCCGGGCGAACTCCGTCCGTTCTGCCAGCGTCCGCGGGGAGCCAGGCACCGAGAGCAGCAACGCGGCGATCATCAGTGCTGGCAACATGCTCCACCTCCCCGGGATGCCCCACGGCGGCCGGGCCCACACGGCCCCCGCCATTGTGTCATATCATGGATGGCGAGATGATCCTGCGAGACGCCAGCCCGCAAGAACGCGACGAAGTTCTCGAGCAGACCCATGCTCTCTGGTCGGACGGACTCGATCTTGCCGCCTACCGAGAGTACGTCCGGACGATGATGGAATCATCCTGGGCGAAAGCGGGCAACCTTCGCTTCCTGGTGCTCGTCCGGCGTGCGGACCAGCGGGTGCTGGCCGCCGTGAAGCTTTACCGGCTGAGAGCCTGCCTGAACGAGATGCCGGTCATGGTGGGAGGCGTCGGCGCGGTTTTCACCCTGCCGTCCGAGCGCGGCCACGGCCATGCCGCCGAGATGATCTCGCGCGCGCACAAGATCATGGCCGAGCGCGGCGATCTCATCTCGCTGCTGTACTCCGAGATCGGCGCGGTCTACTACGCGCGGATGGGATACCAGGAGATGGACCCCCACCCGGTGTCCCTGCGGGTGCCGGAGCAACCGCCGGCCGGCCCCTCCGCTCCGCCGGTGCGGCGGATGCACCGCACCGACCTCGAGCAGGTGATGCAAATACGCAAGACCGATGATGGTCCGGCGATGTTTCGTCTGTGCCGCGACAGCGATTACTGGAAGTACCTGCTCGCGCGGGCGTCCTTTCCGACGGCGAGCCTGGGCCGCAACCGATGGGAAAGCCGCCTGATGCTGGCCGGCCGGGATGGTTACCTCTGGTCTCTGTTCACCGAAGGTCCCGAGGGTCCCGCGGCCCGGCTCCTCGAGTTCGGCGAGGTGCGGCCCGGGGCGGCGCTGCCGGCGCTGCTCGACGAGCTGTTCGAACAATGCCGGAGTCGGGGCATCCGATCGATCGACGCCTGGCTTTCCTCCGGGAAGGCGGCCCGGGACCGGCGCCTGGCCGACCTCATCACGCCCGTCCCCTCGGCGGGCGTTGTGCCGATGTGGTTCCCGCTGGAGGAACAGGCCGCGGCGCTGATGCGCCGAGATGCTCCGACCGGGGCGCTGCACATGGCGGATCGGTTCTGAACGGCCTGTCACCCGACTGCAGGCCCGTCGCCCGGGCCGGGCCCTCGACAAGCACGCTGAGAAGGACGGCGAGGCGCGGCCTCGTGCGAGGCCCGCTTCAAGAACCCGACCGGCCTTCGGCATCATGAGCCACCGGCGCACGGTGCTCGAGATGGGGGGAATGAGCCGGCCTTCTGGTATGATGGTCGACAAGGGGTGATGTCATGGCTTGGTGGATCTGGATCCTGATAGGGCTCGGGTGTCTTGGCCTGGAGGTGATGACGCCCGGCGGAATCATCATGCTGTTCTTCGGCGTCTCGGCCGGCGTCGTGGGAGTATTCGTGGGTGTCGGCCTGGGCGGGCCGCTGTGGGCGCAGATCCTCCTGTTCTCGGTCCTGTCGATCGTCTCTTTGCTCACCTTGCGCGGCCCGATCATCCGTCGCATGCGGGTGCGCGAGAAAGACCAGTCCAACATCGATAGCCTCGTGGGGGAGACGGCCGTGCTGCTCGGGGATCTCTCACCCGGCGCCATCGGCAAGGGGGAGCTGCGCGGCACGGGATGGACCGTTCAAAACGTGGGTCAACACAAGCTTACCAAGGGGCAGCGGTGCGCGGTGCGCAAGGTCGACGGGCTCCGCCTGCATGTAGGCGCCGATTGAACGACGCCGCGGCGATGGGGGCGAACGATCGGATGGACGCCTGCACGCCTCATTCTCGGACATACAAGACAGGAGCTCCCTCATGACCGGCACTCTGTTAGCCCTGATCGTCCTGGCGGTTGTCATCATCATCATCGTCGCCAAGACGGCGATCGTCGTGCCTCAGCAGAACGCTTACGTGGTGGAGCGGCTCGGAAAGTTTCACGGCACGCTGGAAGCGGGGTTTCACGTGTTGATGCCCTTCCTCGATGTCGTTCGCTACAAGCATTCTCTCAAGGAGATCGCCATCGACATCCCCGAGCAGATCTGCATCACTCGTGACAACGTGCAGGTAGGGGTGGACGGTGTCCTCTACCTGAAAGTGATGGACCCTCGCAAAGCATCGTACGGCGTGACGAACTATCTTTTCGCCATCACCCAGCTCGCGCAGACCACGCTGCGCAGCGAGATGGGGAAGATCGTCCTCGACCGGACGTTCGAGGAGCGGACCAAGATCAACATGGAGGTCGTCACGGAACTGGACAAGGCCTCGGATCCGTGGGGTATCAAGGTCCTGCGCTACGAGATCAAGAACATCACACCCCCGCAGGACATTCTCAGCGCGATGGAAAAGCAGATGCGCGCCGAACGGGAAAAGCGCGCCGTGATCCTCAGCTCCGAAGGCGATCGCGATGCCCGGATCAACGAGGCGGAGGGGGAAAAACAGAAGGTCATCAAGGAATCCGAGGCCACCAAGCAGCTGCAGATCAACGAGGCGCAGGGAAAGGCCGAGGCGATCCTGGCGGTGGCGCGGGCGACCGCCGACGGTGTCCGCTTCGTGGCCGAGTCGACCCAGGTTCCCGGCGGCATGGAGGCGGTGCAACTGCGCGTCGCGGAGGATTACATCCACCGGTTCGGGGAGCTGGCCAAGGCCAGCAACACGCTGGTGCTGCCGGCCAACGTGGCCGATATCGGTTCGATGATCACCTTGGCCATGAACATCATCCAGCGCAAGCCCGGCACATCTCCTCCCGCGGCCGCGCGTTGACGGACTGCGGCGGGCGGCGGGCCGCGTGGGGCACATTGCATCCACCGTCCGGCTCTGAGAAAATACCTCCCTCACGACCGATGCGATATACAGGGAGGGAAACGGATGGTCCCAACGCGTGTGCGTCTTGTCGCTTGTCTGCTAGGTATCCTTTCCGCCGCCGTTTCGATAGGCCGAGCAGCGCCTCGAGGACGGACGGTCCCTATCCAGCTCCAGGTGGACCTGTCGGAAGCGCCGCGCCGGATCGTCCACACGCGCATGACCATCCCGGTGAGACGCGGGCGACTCACTTTGCTCTACCCGAAGTGGCTCCCCGGCGAGCACGGGCCCACGGGGCCCATCACCGACCTGGCTGGACTGAAGATCACGGCGGCCGGCCGCGTTGTGCCGTGGCAGCGGGACCCGCTGGAGATGTTCGCCTTCAGCTGTGACGTGCCCTCCGGCGCGCATGAGATCGAAGTCGCTCTCGATTATCTCTTGCCGGCCGGCACCGAGGGGTTCTCCTCGGGGGGATCCTCCACCGAGCAGCTCGCCGTGTTGAGCTGGAACCAGGTACTGCTGTATCCCCGCGGCGTATCGCCCGATGACCTCGTCTTCAAGCCGCGCGTGCGCCTGCCGGCCGGCTGGAAGTACGCCACCGCGCTGGCGACCGACACCGCGGCCACCTCCGGCGACGAGATCGTCTTCGCCCCGGTCTCGCTGACCACGCTGGTGGATTCGCCGCTCTTGACGGGACGGTACTTCCGCAGGCTGCCGCTGGCTCCCGATGTCCATCCTCCCCACGAGATGGACATCGCCGCCGACAGCCCGGCGGCGCTGGAGATGTCCGAAGAGACCCGCGCCGCCTACAACGGCCTGGTCCAGCAGGCCACCGCGCTGTTCGACTCGCACCATTACGGTCATTATCGTTTCCTGCTGACCCTGAGCGACCACGTGGCGCGCTTCGGCCTGGAGCACCACGAGTCGAGCGACGATCGCTCGTATGAACGAGCCCTGACCGATCCCGACCGGAGGATGCTGATGGCCGGCCTGCTGCCCCACGAGCTGGTCCATTCCTGGAACGGCAAGTACAGGCGGCCCGAGGGACTGGCGACCGGCGGCTTCTACCCGCCGATGCGCACCGAGATGCTCTGGGTCTACGAAGGGCTGACCACCTACCTGGGCGATCTGCTCACCGCGCGCAGCGGGCTGTGGACACCGGGGCAGTACCGCGACAACCTCGCGCTGGACGCGGCCACCATGCAGCACAGGGCGGGACGGTCCTGGCGGCCGCTGGGCGACACCGCGACGGCGGCGCAGCTTCTCTACGAGGCCCGCGACGACTGGCGCAACTGGCGCCGTGGGACCGATTTCTATCCCGAAGGGGGGCTCATCTGGCTCGAGGCCGACACCCGGATCCGGGAGCTGACCGGCGGGCGGCGGAGCCTCGACGATTTCTGCCGACTGTTTTACGGCGGGTCAGACGGCAGGCCGGAGGTGCGTCCGTACACGTTCGACGATCTGGTCGAGGCGCTCGAGAAGATCGCGCCGTCGAACTGGGCCGACTTCTTCCACGAGAGGATCGATCGCGTGACGCCCCGCGCGCCCCTGCACGGGATCGAGGCGAGCGGCTGGCGCCTGACCTACACCGACACCCCCTCCGATCTGCTCAAGGCCAGGCAGCAGGTGCGCGAGATCCTCGACCTGAGCTTCTCCCTCGGCGTCGTTCTCGAGGAGGACGGGACGGTCCAGGACGTGGACCCGACCATGCCGGCGGCCAAGGCCGGCATGGCGCCGGGGATGAAGCTCGTCGCGATCAACGGCCGGCGCTTCGCCAAGGAGGTCCTGCACGAGGCCCTGCGGACGACGCGCGAGGCGCCGGGACCGCTGGAGTTGCTGGCCGACAACGGTGGGTTCATGCGCACCTTCCGGATCGATTACCACGAGGGGGAACGGTATCCGCATCTCGAGCGGGAGGCTTCCGCCCCGGACGTGCTGAGCCGGATCATCGCCCCGCGCTGAACAGCGGGCCGCAATGCGCGCAGGTCGTGATCATCCGCCCCAGGGCGGAGGGGGCCGCCGTCGCCGGGTCCGAGGCATGAGGCGGCCGGGAGGACGCCACCCGGATCCGGGCGCGCTTGGTCCCGCGGCGGACATGGTTTAGAATCCCGCCATGCCCTGGTACCGCAGGTTGCACTGGCAGATCATCGGCGGTCTGGTTCTGGGGATCGTCTATGGGGTGATCGCGGCTGCCAGCGGCTGGCGCCAGTTCACCACGGACTGGATCGCACCGTTCGGGACGATCTTCATCAATCTGCTCAAGTTGATCGCCGTCCCCCTGGTGCTCGCCTCGTTGATCACCGGCGTCGCGTCCCTTTCCGATCTGAAGAAGCTGTCGCGCATCGGCGGCAAGACGATCGCCATCTACCTCGGCACGACCGTCATCTCCGTGACCATCGGCTTGATCCTCGTCAACACCCTTCGACCCGGCCATTTCGTGCCGCCCGATCTGCGCGATCGCCTGCAGGCCGCCTACCAGTCGGACGCCCAAAGCAGCGAGGCGGCCGCCCAGAAGGCGCGCGAGCGGGGCCCGCTGCAGCCGCTCGTGGACATGGTGCCCAGCAACGTCTTCGGATCCGCGTCGAGCAACCGCAACATGCTTCAGGTGGTCTTCATCGCCATCCTCGCGGGCATCGGCCTCATCCAGGTGCCCGCCGAGAAGGGGCGGCCGGTCCTGGCTTTCTTCACCGGCCTGAACGAGATGATCATCCGCCTGGTCGACCTGATCATGCTGATGGCGCCTCTGGGGGTGTTCGCCCTCATCGCCGATACCATCACATCGATCGCGCGCGATGATCCACGCGAGGTCGTCGAGCTGATCGGGGCCCTGGGCTATTACTGCGTGGCGGTTGTTCTGGGCCTGCTGATCCACACGCTGGGCACCTACCCGACCCTGCTGAAGATCGCCACGCCGATGCCGCTGAAGAAGTTCTTTGCCGGCATGGCGCCCGTCCAGCTGGTGGCCTTCTCGACCAGTTCGAGCGGAGCCACGCTGCCGGTGACGATGGAGCGCTGCGAGGAGAAGCTCGGCGTTTCCGAGGAGGTGTCCTCCTTCGTCCTGCCCCTGGGGGCGACCATCAACATGGACGGCACGGCGCTGTACCAGGCGATCGCCGCGGTGTTCATCGCCCAATCGCTCGGGATGGGCCTGGGGATCGCCGCGCAGCTCACCATAGTGCTCACGGCCGTTCTCGCCTCCATCGGCACCGCCGCCGTGCCCAGCGCCGGCATCATCATGCTGGTGATCATCCTGGAGGCGATCAACGTCCCGAGCGCCGGCATCGCGTTGATCCTGGGCGTGGATCGGATCCTCGACATGCTGCGCACCGTGACCAACGTGACCGGCGACGCCACCGTCGCCACCATCGTCGCGGCCAGCGAGGGCCAGCTCGGACCGGTCGATCTCGATGAGAGACGGGACGCGATAAGGCTGCGGTGACCTGCGGTCGCCCGGCCGATCGGGGACCTCTTACCTCGGGTTCAGGATTGACCGCGTCGGTGCCGGGTCGCGCCGCGTTTCCCGGTCGTGCCGCCGTGGAAATCCAGGATCATCGACCAGGCCTGTTCCGCCGTGTCGGCGAACCGGAACAATTTCACGTCGGCCGGCGCGATGACCCCCTCGTCGCGCAGAAACTTGAAATCGATCGCGCGGGTCCAGAACTCCTTGCCGAAGAGGATGATCGGCAACGATTCGACCTTGCCGGTCTGCACGAGGGTGAGCGTTTCGAACAGCTCGTCCATCGTGCCGTACCCGCCCGGGAAGGCGACCATCGCCTTGGCTCGCATCAGGAAATGCATCTTGCGCAGGGCGAAGTAATGGAACTGGAAGCAAAGCCTCGGCGTGATGTACGGGTTGGGGAACTGCTCGAGCGGAAGCGTGATGTTCAGCCCGATGCTCTTGCCGCCCACATCGAACGCCCCGCGGTTGGCGGCCTCCATGATGCCGGGACCGCCTCCGGTGACGATGACGTAATCGCATCGCCCGTCAATCTGGCAGGTCGACGTGACGATGCGCGAGAACCTGCGGGCCTCGTCGTAGTACTTGGACTTGGCGAGAAGGCGCCGGGCGGCGGCGAGCTCGAGGGCGAGCGCCCGGCTCTTCGGTTTCCTCGCCAGTTTTTTCTCCAGCTCCTTGACGTTGCGCCTCATCTGGGCGCGGGGGCCGGTGCGCGTGCTGCCGAAGACGACGACGGTCGAGGTGATCCCCTCTTCCCTGAGGGCCAGCTCGGGCTTGAGGAGCTCGAGTTGCAGGCGCACCGGACGCAGATCGTCCGCGTGCATGAACGACAGGTCCTCGTAGGCCCGCAGGTACGTGCTCGATTTCATCAACCGTTCTATGCGCGCTTTCTCGGCTTTCGTGTACAAGCGACTCTCCTTAACGGGGCTGTGCCTCGCGGCACGTCATGAGTCCAGTCGGACGATCTCTCCCAACCGGGGCATACGCGCCGCCCATCCCTTCTCCCTCTCGATCCGCGCCGCCAGGGCGGCGGAGGCTTCCGGCTCGCCATGCACCACGAAGACCTGGCGCGGGGCGAGATCGTCCCGATCGAGCCAGCGCATCATCTCGTCCTTGTCGGCGTGGCCGGAGAAGCCGCAAAGATCCTCCACGGCTGCTCTCGCCGGGACATCCTGTCCGTGGATCCGGATCGTGGGCGCTCCTTCCTGCAGGGCGCGGCCACGTGTTCCGGCCGCCTGATAGCCGACCAGCACCACGGCGTTGCGAGGATCCGGCAGGAGCCTCTTGAGATGGTGCAGGATCCGTCCGCCGGTCAGCATGCCGCTGGAGGAGATGAGGATGCCGGGCCCCCGGAAGGCGTTGAGGGCCTTCGATTCCTCGACCGATCGGTGCAGGATCACGTTGGTCGCGCGCAGCTCGCCGCGGGCTTCGTGCCGGTGCGGATAGGCCCGGTAGATCTTCGTCGCGTCGACCGCCATCGGGCTATCCAGGTGGATCGGGAGCACCGGCAAGCGTCCCTGCTCCATCAGCACGTTGAGGACGTAAATGATCTGCTGGGCGCGCCCGACGGCGAACGATGGAATGAGAACGATGCTGCCGCGCTCGATGGTAGCCTTGACCACCCGCTCGACCTGGTCGTACAGATCATCCGCGCAATGACGCCGGTTCCCGTAGGTCGATTCCACGAGCATGACATCGACCGGAGGCGGCGGCTGCGGGTCCGGGTTGAGCGGCACGCCGTAGCGTCCGAGGTCCCCGGAGAAGAGGATCGACCGATCGGAGCCGTTCTCGCGGACCTTCATCTGGACCATCGCCGAGCCGAGAAGATGTCCGGCCTCGAGGAATCGGAAGGAGATCCTCTCGGGCAGCTCGGTCCATTCGCCGTACGGCCGCGCGGTGAATAGCGAGAGGGCCTGTTCGGCGTCCTCGGTGTTGAAGAGAGGAAGGGCGGGTTTGTGCCGGGTCAGCCCTTTCCGGTTGAGATAGGCGGCGTCTTCTTCCTGGATGTGGGCCGCGTCGCGAAGCAGCAGCCCGGCCAGGTCCTTCGTCGGCGGTGTGCAGATGACGGCGCCGTGGAATCCCTGGCGCACCAACCGCGGCAGCATGCCTATGTGATCGATGTGCGTATGCGTGAGGATGACGAACGGTACCCGCGAGGCATCGAAGGGGCAGGGCTCCCAGTTCTTGAGCCGCAGCGACTTGAGGCCCTGGTACATCCCGCAATCGACGAGCACCCGCTCATCGCCCGACATGACGAGGTGGCGCGAGCCCGTGACCGTCCCCGCGCCGCCGTAAAAACCGATCTCCAGCACCGATTCTCCTTCTCCCGCGCCAGTGTCCGCCGACGGCACACTTTAGCACTCGCCGACCCGGCCATCGCGGTGCTACATTGCAGTGCGCTGGGAGCCTATCCATGAGCCTGAATCTGGCGACGATCATCCGTGAGGGCAGCCGGCTCCATCCCGAGGCGATCGCCCTCATCGCCGCCGACATCCGGATGAGTTATAAGGAGCTGGACGAACGGGCACGGCGGTTCGCCGCGGGGCTGGCCCGATCGGGGGTCCGCCGCGGGCAACACGTCGCCGTCATGCTGCCGAACATCGTCCAGTTTCCTGTCGCTTACTTCGGGGCCCACTATCTGGGCGCTCCCGTCGTGCCGCTCAATGTCCTGCTCAAGTCCGACGAGGTCGCCTACCATCTCGGCGATTCCGATGCCGTGGCCCTGGTGGCGTGGGAAGGCTGCCTGGAGGAGGCCCGGGAAGGGTTCGAGCGGTCCGATGAGTGCCGGTGCCTGATCGTCGCGGGCGATGCGGCGGACGGTCGGTATCCGCGGGGGGCGATCGCCATGGACAGCCTGATCCGTGATGCGGCGCCCGTCACGGAGCTTGCCCACACGATGCCGGACGACACGGCGGTCGTGCTGTATACCTCCGGCACGACGGGTCGGCCCAAGGGGGCCGAGCTGACGCACTTCAACCTGTTCTACAACGCCGATGTCGTCTCGTCTCACCTGATGCCGTTCGATGAGCGGACGGTGGCGCTCGGGGCCTTGCCGTTGTTCCACAGTTTCGGCCAGACGGTCATCCAGAACGCCGTCTTGAAACGCGGCGGCCGGATCGTGCTCGTGGAGCGCTTCGATCCGGAGACAGCATTCGAGGCGATGCGCCGCCATGGAGTGACCTTTTTCGCCGGGGTGCCGACGATGTACTTCGCCCTCCTGCATCAAGAAGGGGCGTCTCGTCACGATCTGAGCAACCTGAAGTACTGCAACTCGGGCGGCGCCGCCATGCCCGTCAACGTCATGAAAGCGTTCAACGCCAGGTACAACCTGAGCATCCTCGAAGGGTACGGCCTGTCGGAGACCTCCCCCGTGGCGAGCTTCAACAGGCTTGATCGTCCGATCAAGCCGGGCTCCATCGGACTTCCGATCGAGGGAGTCGAGTTCAGGTTGGCCGACGATGAGGACCGCACCATCGAGGCATCAGGCGTGTCCGGCGAGATCTGCATCAAGGGGCACAACGTCATGAAGGGGTATTACAAGAGACCGGAGGCGACCTCCGAGGCGATCCGCGCTGGCTGGTTTCACACCGGTGACATCGCCGTGCGCGACGATGACGGTTACTACTTCATCGTCGATCGCAAGAAGGACATGATCCTCCGGGGAGGCTACAACGTCTACCCGCGCGAGGTCGAGGAGGTCCTCTACGATCATCCGGCCGTGGCCGAGGTCGCCGTCGTGGGCGTGCCGCACCGAAGCCACGGGGAGGAGGTCAAGGCGGTCGTGGTGCTGAGGGGGGCCGGGCACGCCACGGCGAAAGAGCTGATCGAGTATTGCAGGAAACGGTTGGCGGCCTACAAGTACCCGCGCATCGTGGAGTTTCGCGAATCACTCCCGAAAGGCCCCACCGGCAAGGTCCTCAAGCGCCTGTTGCGCGAGTGATGGGGACAGGCTAGTTTTTTTGCTCCGGACCTCCGCGGGAGAGACGACGGAGAACCACGCAAGAAGGTCGCCTGTTCCCCCAGTTGCCTGGAAGGGCAAAAATGTGTAAAATAATGTGTGGAGGTTGACACATGGCAACCAATCTTTCGATTGACCCCGACCTACTGGACAGAGTCCTGAGCGTGAGCGGTGAGAAGACCAAGAAGGCGGCCGTCACAAGGGCGCTGACCGAGTTCATCGCCCGCCGCGAGCAAAAGCAACTGCTCGAGTTGTTCGGCAAGTTCCAGTGGAACCCCGACTTCGACTACAAGTCCGAACGCTCCCGTCGATGAATCTCTTCGTGGACACGAGCGTCTGGTCTCTCGCCTTGCGCAGGAGTCCACCTTCCGAGGCACCGGAAGTCTCGCTTCTGACAAGCTGCCTACAGCGCGGAGATCTCGTGGTAACCACCGGCCTGGTGCTGCAGGAACTACTGCAGGGGTTCCAGGGTCCCCAGGCGAAAGAGCGGATCCTCCGGAATTTTTCCCTGCTCCCTGTCCTCGCCCCCGAGGTGGACGATCACGTGGAGGCCGCTCAACTCCGCAACCTCTGCCGGCGAAGAGGCGTGCAGATAGGGACCATCGACGCGCTCATCGCCCGCCTGTGCATCCGACACGAACTGTCTCTTCTGACGGCCGACCGGGACTTCGAGTTGATGTCGCGCCATTGCCCGCTGTCACTTCTCACCCCCTGATTCCAGACGGTGACAGGCTATTTTTCTCGGACCTGCCG
>JBHHZN010000037.1:0-11705 GCA_046758155.1 Acidobacteriota bacterium
GAGCAGGAGCACGCCCACGCCGTACACATCGATGAGGACCCCATGCAAGCTCACCTGCGGGGCGAGCTGCTCTTCGAGGAACTGTGTCAGGTCATCGATCGTCGCGGAGGAGACCTCCCGGGTCCTCAGCAGCGGGATATCGTAGCTGTCGGCGGCCCTCACCAGATCGTCAGGGGGGTCAAGCCCCTTGGTGATCACGAAACAGGTCACATCGCAGCCGCAGACCTGGTTCACGATATCCACTCGCTTCTCCGGAGACAGGCGAGCCAGGAAGGTGATCTCGCTCTGGCCGAGGATCTGCACCCGCCCGGGGTGGATGTACTCGATGAAGCCCGCCAGGGCGAGGCCGGGCTTCTGGATCCTGGCGACCGTTATCTCCTTGTCCAGTCCTCGACTCCCGGCGAGAACCTGCAGATGCAACTGCGATTCGACACCCTCGAGCAGATCACGGACGCGGATCTTCGGTCCGCCGGAGGCGGTGTCACGGGACAGCATGAGGGGGAGCCCTTCTGTTTACCGTTCTACTTGAGGTTCTACTTGTAAACATCAGTAGAATAAGATTATAAGAATACTCGTGATGTCAGCGCACTGTCAAGACACACGGCGCGTCTCATCGCGGCGAGGCGATCAGCCTCGCCCTTGCACACGGCCTTGCCGCGCCGCATCACGAGAACATGGCGAGTCGATGCATCGGCCTGCACCGTCGTGAACCGGTCCCAACGGGTTCGTCGCCCCAGCGGACGAGGTCCGGGCACCAGCGGACAGCGCAGCCCCTGGCGCGGGTCCGCGGTCATGGGGACTCTCCATCCCGACGGCCCTGCGGCGGGCCTGAGGGAGGATCGTTGCGCCTCCGGATCAGGGGCGCGCGGCAAGGCGATCCGGGCCCCCCAGGGGGTTGCCGGCGGGAGCGCACACTGTGTTACACTGACCCGATTCATTGCTCGTTCACCGGGAAGCCTCCGTGAGGCCGGAAAGTTCCATTCTGACGGCTCTTTACCGGAGGAAGGCTCACAGGTCTTTCGCCTTCATGCATCATCCGGGTCAAGTAGTTCTTTAGCATCGTCTTGTCCGCGGTTCCGCCCGTCAAGCATCGTGGACGGCATGTCAGGAGAGTTCCATGGCGCAAAAAATCGTTCATGTCGTGGGCACCGGCACCATCGGCGAGCCGCTCATCGGCCTTCTGGTGAACATGCGCAAGGAGCTGGGCTTCGATGAGGTGACGTTCCACAAGAGGACTCCCCTGCTCACCGACCGGTCGAAGGTCCTGGAACTCAAACGCAGGGGGGCGAGGCTGGCGGTCGACGCCGAGGCGCGTTGCGGATTCCTCGAGATCGGCATCGAGCCGCACTACGACGCGGCCGAGGCTCTCGAGCGGGCCAGCGTGGTCATCGACTGTACTCCGGTCGACAATCACAACAAGACCGCCATCTACGAAAAATATCGCGACAACACGCGCGGCTTCATCGCCCAGGGCAGCGAATTCGGATTCGGCAAACCCTATGCACGCGGCATCAACGACAAGGCTCTCGAGAGGGGCAAGGACCAGTTCCTCCAGGTCGTCTCCTGCAACACGCACAACCTGGCGGTGCTGATCGAGAATGTCGCTTTTTCCGAGGGAGAGAACAACCTCGAGCAAGCACGGTTTCTCTGTCTGCGCAGGGCCAATGATATCTCGCAGGACGGATCCTTCGTGCCGTCTCCTCAGGTCGGCATGCATAAGGACGAACGGTTCGGGACACACCATGCCCGCGATGTCTGGCACCTTTACAACACGATGGGTATTGACCTGAAGGACATCTATTCGTCGGCTCTCAAGGTCAACTCGCAGTACATGCACTGCATTTGGTTCAACATCAAGGTCAAGAGGCCGGTGACGAAAGAGCAACTCATGCGAAAATTGACCGCCAATGACCGCATCGCCCTCAGCTACAAGATGTCAGCGAACTCGATCTTCTCCTTCGGCCGCGACTACGGCCATTACGGGCGCATTCTCAGCCAAACGGTCGTGAACGTGCCCAGTCTCACGGTCAACAGGGGGACCGAGGTCATCGGATTCTGTTTCACGCCACAGGACGGGAACCCTCTCCTGTCCTCGGTCGCGGCCGCCACCTGGATGGTTCATCCGGATAGCTACGAGGAGAAAATCCAGTGCATGAAGCCCTACTTCTTCCAGGAGGTGTGAGCTTCAGGCCTTCAGTTTCTTGATCTCCTCGACCATCAGGGGGATGGCTTCGTAGAGATCCCCGACAATACCGTAATCGGCGATCTTGAATATCGGAGCGTCGGGATCCTTGTTGATGGCCACGATCACCTTGGACGAGGACATCCCGGCCAGATGCTGGATCGCCCCCGAGATGCCGCAGGCGACGTAGAGAGTCGGTGAAACCACCTTTCCGGTCTGGCCCACCTGGTACTGATGGTCAATCCAGCCGGCATCGACGGCGGCGCGGGATGCCCCCACCGCTCCTCCCAGCGCGTCGGCGAGCATCCGGATGTACTTGAAATTCTCCGGCCCCTTCATGGCGCGTCCCCCCGAGACCACGATCTCGGCCTCCGAGACATCCAGAGCGCCGCCTGCGCCGCTCTCGACCCGGATGGTCTTGCTGCGGAAATCCTTCTCCTGGAAGGGCACCTCCAGGCTGATCATCTCAGTCTTTGCCTGGCGAGGCTCCTCCAGCACGCCGAACATGTTCGCCCGCAGGGTGACCATCATGGGCCGTGCGTCGGAGAATTCCATCGTCGCGATCGCATTGCCCGAGTAAACGGGGCGCCGGGCGATCAGCGCACCGTCTTCCGTCTCCAGCCCCGTGCAATCCGAGATGAGACCGGTCTCGAAACGGGCGGCCACCCTGGCGGCCAGGTCGCGTCCCATGGCGGAGGCCGTCATCAAGACGACATCCGACTCACGTCGGCGGATAGCCTCCTCGGTCGCCCGCGTGAACGCTTCCGGCACATACAAGCGTAGCCGGTCGTCCTGGACGGTGATGATAGCGTCCGCACCGAGCGGCTCGAGGCGTTCCTCGAGCCCGGAGGGATCATCTCCGATCAGAAGGACCGCGAGGTCACACGCCAGGGCATCCGCCATCCTGCGCCCCTGAGAGACGGCCTCGAGAACCGGGGTCCTGAGATTTCCCTCTCTCTGTTCGGCAAAAACGAGTACACCTGCCATCACAAAACCCTCGCCTCTTCGTGGAGAAGGCGTGTCACTTCCTTCACGGCCGACTCCAGATCATCCTTGAAAATCTTCCCCGGTTGCTTCGCGGGAGGGAGTTCGAGTCGGACCAGGCGCGTCTTCGCTCCGTTGGCGCCGACGGTTCCGGCATCGATCCCGAGTGCCGCCAGATCACGCACCGCGATCGGCTTCTTCTTGGCGGCCATGATTCCTTTCAAGCTCGCATAGCGTGGCTCATTGAGCCCTTTCTGTGTCGTGATCACGCAGGGACGCGTGGCCTCGACGACCTCGTAGGCCCCCTCGATCTCCCGGTGGGCGAGCACCCCCTCGTCTCGCAGCTCGAGCTTCGTCACGACGGAGACATGCGGCATATCGAGCAGCTCCGCGAGCATCATCCCCGTCTGCCTGTTGTCCGTGCCCACGGCGTACTGCCCGGTGAACACCAGGTCAGGATGCAGATCCTGGACGACGGCCGCCAGAATCCTCGCGTAGCCCAGGGGATCCGATCCTTCGGCCAGTGGGTCGTTGACATGCACCGCCCGGTCCGCGCCCATGGCCAGGCACGTCCGTAACGCCGAGCCGGCTCGATCCGGGCCGATCGTCACGATGATGACCTCGCTGTCTCCCTGAGCATCCTTGATGCGCAGCGCCTCTTCGACGGCGAACTCGTCATACGGGTTCACGATCCATGTGATGTTGGACTCCTGGATTGATCGACCGTCCTCTCCCAACACGATTCTCGTTTCCGTATCGGGGACCTGCTTGACCGCGACGACGATTTTCACGCTTGAAACCTCTTCAGCAGAACGCTCGCATTCGTTCCGCCGAATCCGAACGAATTATTGAGCGCGTATTGGACTTCCTGGCGGCGAGCCTTGTTGGCAACATAATCCAGATCGCAAGTGGGGTCCGTCTTCTCGTAATTGACCGTCGGCGGGATCATTCCGTGATGGATCACCAGGGCGGTGATGGCGGTTTCCAACCCCCCCGCGGCCCCGAGCAGATGTCCTGTCATCGACTTGGTCGATGAGACAGCGAGCCGAGAGGCGTGCTCACCGAACGTCTTGCGGATCGCCAGCGTCTCGATCCGATCCCCGAGGGGTGTCGACGTCCCGTGTGCGTTGATGTAGTCGACCACGTGCGGTGGCACCCCGGCGTCCGCCAACGTGTTTCTCATGACGCGCACGGGGCCGTCGCCATCGTCGGAGGGAGCCGAGATGTGATGGGCGTCGCCACTGACGCCATACCCGACCACCTCGGCGTAAACCCTCGCCCCGCGGCGCCGGGCACTATGGAATTCCTCGAGAACGAGAATCCCCGCTCCCTCTCCGATGACGAAGCCGTCGCGGTCTGCGTCGAAAGGGCGACTGGCGGACTCTGGCTCCTCGTTACGCGTCGACAACGCCCGCATGGCCGAGAACCCCCCGACCGCCAGGGGCGTCACGACGGCTTCAGTTCCCCCGCAGATCATCGCATCGGCGTCCCCGCGCGCGATGATACGCGCTGAATCGCCGATGGCGTGGGTTCCTGTCGAGCAGGCGGTCGAGTTGGCCATGTTGGGTCCCTTCGCCCCATAACGGATGGAAACCTGCCCCGAGGCCAGGTTCACGATGAGCCCGACGATGAAAAACGGGGAGATGCGTCGCGGTCCCTTGCGCAGCAATTCGGCATGCTGGCGCTCGATGGACGGAAGACCCCCTATGCCTGACCCGATGTAGACGCCGACCCGCTCCGCGTTCGATGCATCGATGCGCAGTCCGGCGTCTTCCAAGGCGAACTGGGCAGCCGCGAGGGCATAGTGTATGAACAGATCGCTCTTCTTGACTTCCTTGGCCGGGGAGTAGTCCCCGGGCTCGAATCCGGGCACTTCACCCGCTATCTTGCAAGGGTAGTCGGTGGTGTCAAAGCGCGTGATGGGACCGATGCCGCTGTGTCCCGCCAGCAGCGCTTCCCAGGTCGCCTGGGTTCCTATGCCGAGCGGGCTCACCAACCCGAGCCCTGTGATGACGACGCGTCGTTCCATGGATCCCGCCTCAGGCTGAAGGTCCACGGTTGGTTCAGCCCCGACCTCCGTTACTGGTGCTGGGTGATGTAGGTGACAGCATCCTTGACCGTCTTGATCTTCTCAGCGTCCTCGTCGCCTATCTCCAGCTTGAACTCTTCCTCGAACGCCATGACCAGCTCGACCTGGTCAAGCGAATCGGCCCCCAGGTCGTCCACAAAGGAGGCCGATGGGGACACTTCATCCTCTTCAACGCCGAGTTGCTCGACGATGATCCCCTTGACCCGTTCTTCGATATTCATCGAGACCCTCCGGTTTGACGCCTCAAGGATCGAGATGATCCCCGGCGAATCTTCTTCATGAATTTCCGAATGTCATCTCCAGTGTCAGGCGGGCCCGGACAGGCCACCCTGAAGGAACGCCAGTCTAACATACGCCCGGTTCCTTGCCCTCCCCCGGATCTTGATCGTCGTGGAGGTCAAGTGTACAGCCCGCCGCTCACGTTCAGCACGGTACCCGTGATGTAGGACGCCCCCTCGCCCAGGAGAAACCGCACCGAGGCGGCCACATCCTCCGGCGTTCCCATGCGGCCCAGGGGGATCAACCTGGTCAATTCCTCTCTCCGAGCATCAGGCAGCGCTCTGGCCATGTCTGTCTCGATCAGGCCGGGGGCGACCACGTTCACGGTGATGCTTCGCGAGGCGATCTCCTTGGCCACCGATTTCGCGAAACCGATGAGCCCGGCCTTCGACGCCGCGTAGGCCGCCTGGCCGGGGTTCCCCATCAAGCCGGCAACCGAGGATATCATGACGATCCGCCCGTAACGCGCGCGCACCATCCCGCTCAGGGATGCCCGCACCAGACGGAACGTGCCCGTCAGGTTCACCGCGATCACCCGGTCCCAGTCCTCCGGCTTGAGTCGCATGGCGAGTTGATCCACCGTGACGCCGGCATTCGCCACCACGTGATGTAATCCCCCCAGTTGTTTACGCGCCTGGTCGACGGCGGATTCGACCGCCTCTCCGTCGGCCATGTCCGCCAGGAGTGTGATCACGCGGCTGCCTTCGCGGCGTGCTTGCTCCGCCACCGCGGCGAGCCGCTCCGCGTCGCGAGCCATCAGGGCGAGGTCCGATCCATGCCGGGCGAGATCGCGGGCGATCGCCTCACCGATGCCTCGGGAGGCGCCCGTGATGAGCGTAACCTTGCCTTTCATGACACTCTCTGCAGCAAGGAGCTCACGGCCTGGACAGTGCCGAGCGGGATACAGCGAATACTCCGATCGGTCCTTTTCATCAGTCCCGTCAGGACTTCGCCCGGTCCCACCTCGAAGCCACGGCGCACCCCCATGGAAACCAGCGTCCTGACACTTTTCTCCCAGAGCACAGGCGCCGTCACCTGGCGGAGGAGTGCTGCACGCGCCTCGTTGCCCTTGCGCAGCACCTGCGCCGTCACGTTGCTCACGAGAGGGACGTCGAGATCGTTGAAAGGGGTCCTTGCCAGGTCGCTCTCGAGGCGGCGCGCGGCCGCCTCCATCAAGCTGCAGTGAAACGGAGCGCTGACCTTCAGCTTGATCGCCCGCCTGGCGCCGCGCTCGCGAGCCCGGTCGATGGCCCGGTCGACGGCTCCCACATGGCCGGACAGGACCGTCTGTCCCGGGGCGTTGAGATTCGCCGCCGTGACGATCTCATCCCCGGCCACTTCCCGGCAGATGGACGCGATCATCCTCTCGTCAAGGCCCATGATGGCCGCCATCGCCCCCTGTCCGACCGGGACGGCCTCCTGCATGTATAGACCCCTTTGGCGAACCAGCCGCAGCGCGTCACGGAAAGCCAGCGACCGGGCGGCGACCAAGGCCGAGTACTCACCCAGGCTATGGCCCGCCACGACATCGGGACGGATCCCCTCGGAAGCAAGAATCCTGTCAATCGCGACACTCATGGTAAGGATCGCCGGCTGCGCGATGGCCGTCAGTTCGAGCTGATCCGCGGGCCCCTCGAAACAGCTTCGGCTGAGCGGAAATCCGAGGGCCTCGTCGGCCTCCTCGAAGGTCTTCCGGCACGCGGGAAAGTCTTCGACAAGGTCTCGTCCCATGCCGACAGCCTGGGACGCCTGTCCTGGAAAGACGAACGCGATCATCTCAATTCCCGTCTCAGATGGGCTGCAGTTGCCGCCGTTGATTCATGGCCTCTCGGATGCGCGCGTCCACACGACCCTCGACGACGCCGGCAGCGGCTTTCACGGCGTTCTTGATCGCCTTGGCTGAGGACCGACCATGACAGATTATCGCACAACCCCGCACGCCGAGCAGCAGCAGCCCGCCGTACTCGGCATAATCGATGCGTTTCTTGAATCGCGCGAACGCCCCGCGCGCAAGAAAATAGCCGACGCGCGATCTCCAGGTCGCACGGATCTCCTGGCCCAGCATGGTGGCCAGCATCTCGGCAACCGACTCGATTGCCTTGAGGCTGATATTGCCGGTGAAGCCGTCGCTCACGATCACGTCCGCGTTGCCGTTGAATATGTCGCGGCCTTCGATGTTCCCGATACAATTCGTGGACGACTGCTTGAGTTGCGCCAAGGTTTCCTTGGTCACCGCGTTACCCTTGGTATCTTCTTCCCCGATGCTCAGGATTCCGACGCGGGGATTGGCGATCCCCAGGATCTCCCGCGCGTAGATCTGCCCCATCACGGCGAACTGGACCATGTGTTCCGCCCGGGGGGCGATCGTGGCTCCCACGTCGAGCCAGACCGAAAGCCCCTTCAGGTTCGGCAGGACGGCCATCACCGCGGGCCGGTCGATCCCTTCCAGGGTCCCCATGACCACCTTTGCCGTCACCATCACCGCCCCGGTGTTTCCAGCCGACACGACCGCCTGGGCCCTTCCCTCCCGGACCATCTGGCAGGCGACGCGGATGGACGAATGCTTCTTGCGACGCAGGGCGACCACGGGAGACTCGTTCATCTCGATGACATCGGGCGCATCGATGACCGCGAGCTTGTCGGCGATCGCGGAATCCGGAGCCCGGCGATCGATCTCCCGCACCAGGAGCTCCTCCCGGCCGACCAGCAACAGCCTGTACCCGTACTCACGCGCGGCGGCCAGCGCCCCTTCGACAACCACCCCTGGAGCGTGGTCGCCCCCCATGCCATCCAGGGCGATGACGACGGACATCAGGCGTTTTTCACCTCGATGACTTCGCGACCCTTGTAGTACCCGCAGTGCGGGCAAACGCGGTGTGGGAGCTTCCGCTCGTGACACTGCGGGCACTCGGATGTCGCCGGCGATGACAGGGAATCATGTGTTCGGCGTCGATCGCGGCGTGCCTTGGAATGACGTCTCTTGGGGTTCGGCATCGGGGCTCCTTGTCAATCGGGTGATGGGCCATGGGGGTGTGCACAGCGGCAAACAGCCATGTTGAGATTGGCTCCACAATGGACACAAAGCCCGCGGCAGTCAGAGGAACAGAGCGGTTTCATGGGTAGTTCCAGATAGATCTGCTCCACGGCCAGGGAATCCATGTCGAGGCTGCGGTTGTCATCCAGATATCCTACATTCAGATCCCGGCGGGGTATTCGCAGATCCAGGTTGTCGGCGGCGAGACCCGCGGGGCGTGAAACATAGGAGAGGTCGAAATTCCTGTCGATCGCGACGGCATACGGCTCGATGCAGCGTGAGCAGGGAACCAGAACATGCGCCGTCAGGTGACCGGTGCACGTCACGCCATCCCGTGACGGACGAACCCACGCTTTCAGATTGGCCGCCTCGACACCGATCTCGAGATCACCCCCGTAACTCAGCGGCTGAAGCTCGAGCTTCAACTCGAGCCGAACACCCTCGGGGCGCAAATCGCCTCCCCGGACGATCACACCTTCACCTCCGGAATTTGGTCAGCGGATTATAACACCGCGGGAAATCGCGTCAACTGACAGGAGACAGGTAACTTAGGACTTCCCCCGTCTCGGCGTGCGCGCCAAGGCCTCCTGTGCGCCGGCGTGGGAAGGAAGGATCTCGAGCGCTTTCTCGAACTGTTTTCTCGCCCGGTGCAGGAGGTTGTTCGCCTCGTAGAACTCGCCGAGCGCCACCCTGCTCTCGGGGTTCCACGGGTCGAGCTGACAGGCCTTGATGAAGCCCTCTTCGGCCATTCTCTGCCACTTCGGGTTAGGGTTCTTCGAGAGCGCGTTGGCCATCAGCAGGTACACGGGCGCCGACTCGCTTGCGAATCGTATGGAGAGCCTGCAGAACTGGATGCAGTTGTGATAATCCTTCTCATGGTAGTACTCCCGGGCTTTGACGTAATAGGTCTCGGCCAGCTTCGTGTTCTGCTCCTCGGCCTGCTGCGCCTGCGACTTGATCATCTCCCGGCGCATCATGGCCTTTTCGGGATTGATCTCCCCGATCGCTGCGTCGCCGTGTCCCATTTCGCTGGCCTGCGCCAATCTGCCGACCTGCAGGTCCAGGAACGCTTCGGTCAGTTTGCAGTTGATGAACGCCAGCTCGTTCTTGTGTTCCTTCGCCACGCGGGGCGAAAAGCGTGATGGCGCGAAATCCTTTTTCGCCCTCGAAAAAGCCTTCTTCAGCTGCTCGTGATCGAAGTCGGCGGGCAATCCCAGGATCGCTGTCGGTTGCTGTTTCCCGACGCGTTTCGCCGTTTGAGTGATGGATTCGATCTCGCGCTTCTCACGGACTTTGTCCGCGTAGTAATCACGCATCATCTCCCGCAGGCTGAAGAGCCCCTCCGACTGTGGAGGGTCGAACTCGATGATGCCCAGCACGGCCAGTCCATAGAGAAAACGCAGTGACTCGTCCTCCTCGGACGATGGGAGCATCAAGGCGATCTCCTCCAACCGCATGCTCCCATCGGCGCGCGAGAGAATATAGCCGTGCTGGGGTCTCAGGGCGAGTTGATGTATCGGGAGGAAGATCTTCTTGCTCAACTTTACACGTCCCGGAAACCGCAAGAGGATCTGCTTGAGAGGATCGAACTGTGCCATCACGAAGATTCCCTTGAGAATGCATTCGAAGGTGAACAGCACGTCAGGATCGAAGAAATCCTCGAGAGGCTCCGAGGTCGTGAACTCGTAGGTACAGGTGGGCCACGAGAAGACGCGAAGGATCGCGCTCTCCACGAGGGAGCGAACCGGCGAGGCCATCGCCTCCTTGGTCAGGACTTTTTTCGAGACGAGCCGGGCCGCCCTCTCCACGCTCGAGAGATTCGACCGTTTCAATTTCTCGAGCGTGTTGACGGGGAGGACGCCCGAAGCCGACAGGTGCGCCTCGATTTGCAGCTCCTCGGCGCTGCTGTCGGCAAAGGCGAGCATGCCCCTGTCGAAGTACAATCGGACCGGGGTCCGGGTTGCATCAGAGAGCTCCAGAACACCCGTCATTTCCTCGAAATACAGGTCACGCAGCTGTTCGGCCAGAAAGTATGATGTGCACTGGGCTTTCATCGACTCCTCGGGCTGTCGTGTCCCGCCGGGGCACCGGGTGGCACTCGAGAGGAAGCTGGTTCAAAATATAGGCGCGGCGCCAACTTCGTCCACGTGGGGTCGGGAGATCCGGGAATGACTAAATCCCTTTTGTTCGCAGTGACTTTGCTCGCCACCGGGCTACCCACCGTGGCGGCCGTCCCGGATGTGCAGCCCGGTCTGGAGGCCCTGCGATCCGGTCGATTCGAGGACGCCCGTGTCCTGTTCGATCGGATCGCCGCCCAGGAGGCGGCCGCTCCCGAGGGCCCGTTCTTCCAGGCCTTCGACCTGTGGTGGAGGCTGCTGGACGAGCCGGCGGATGCCGACGCGCTGCGACGCAGGATGGAGGATTTCCTCGAGGAGGCTACCCGGCGCGCCGATCGGATGCGCTCGGCCCGGGACGAAGCCACACGGGAACGCGGGCTGGTCTTCTCGGGCGTATCGATGCTCCTGTCGGCGCAATCACTGGCCGGCCGGGGCCGCCATTTCCGGGCCGGCACGATGGCCCGGCGCGGCCATCGGCGACTGGTGCGCGCCTTGAAGATCAGGCCCGGATCACCGGATGCTTTCTTCGCCCTCGGAGCGTACGACTACTACGCGGATAAGCTTCCTGCCATCGTCAAGGGGCTCCGTTTCCTCTTGATGATCCCCGGGGGCGATGACAAGCGCGGGATATCGCGTCTCGAAACGGCGGCCGAGAAGAGCCGTTTGTTCGGGACCGAGTCTCTCATGCTGCTTTCGCACATCTACGCCAGCAAATTCGAGAAGAACTACCGGCGGGCCCTGGCCTACAGCCGGCGCGCCCTCGAGCGCCATCCCTCCTCGCCTCTCATCGGTCTCGCCCATGCGAGCCTGCTCTTCAAGGTGGGACGGTTCCGTTCCGCCGCCGAGACCGCCCGGGCGGCTCTGGAGGTGATCTCCAGGTCCAGCGGGTATTCGGGGGAAATGGCGCGCTACGCGCAGTTCCGCCTGGCCGCGTGCGCCCTGCAGACAGGGGATCCGCTGGCCGCGATGGACAGGATCGAATCGACGCTGCAGGCCTCGATTCCGACCGCGCCATCGGAG
>JBHHZN010000038.1:0-11210 GCA_046758155.1 Acidobacteriota bacterium
CTCGTCAAGGACGAGACCGCGTGCATACGCTGCGGTCTGTGCGCCGAGCGATGCCCCGCCGGGACCATCACGATGCAACAGTTCATCATGCAGGAGGAGCCTGCCGATGTCTCGAGACTTGACGAAGCCTGCTAAGGGGATCACGAGGCGCGGTTTCTGCCAGGCGACGGGCGTTTCCGCCTGCGCCGTCGCGACGGCGGGGGCAGGGGCGCTGACGGTGGACTTCCTGAATCCCCGTGTGCTCTTCGAGCCGCCGACGGCTTTCGAGCTGGGTCCACCCGAAAGCTTCGCCGTGGGCGACGTGGTCACGAATGAACAGCACAGGGTGTTCGTCATCCGCACCAAGGAGGGTTTTCACGCCCTGTCGTCGGTCTGCACTCACCTCGGATGCATCACCCGCTTCCGGCCCGGCGAGGGGATCATCGCCTGTCCCTGTCACGGGAGCCATTTCGATTTGGCGGGAGATGTGACCGCTGGCCCGGCGCCCCGCCCCCTGCACTGGCTGGAGATGAAGGTAACCGATCGCGGATCGATCCAGGTCGATACGGCGGTGGAAGTTCCCCAGGGCACGGTCTTCAAGTTATAGGGAGGCGGAAGCGGTGGACCTGAGAACAGCGCTGACGGGCAATCGCTTCTGGCGATCCCTGGTTCGCCACGGCATTCTCGCGACCAACAGGAACCGGGTGATGCTGGTGATGGAGAACGTCTTTCTCCATCTTCACTCGACCAAGACCCGCCGGCGTAATCTGGAGTTCAGCAGCACGTATTACCTGGGTGGACTGGCGATCGTCTTGTTCGGCGTCCTCGTTGTGACAGGCCTCTTCCTGATGTTTTACTACCACCCCTCGGTGCCGGCGGCGTTCGACGACATGAAGGAACTGCAGTTCGTCGTCAGCAACGGAGTCTTTCTGCGGAACATGCATCGGTGGGCGGCCCACGCGATGGTGCTCGTCGTCTTTTTTCACATGCTCCGGGTTTTTTATCACAAGGCCTTCCGCCCGCCGCGTGAATTCAACTGGGTCGTCGGTGTCTGTCTGCTGCTCATCACCTTGTTGCTGAGCTACACCGGCTACCTCCTGCCGTGGGATCAACTGGCGTTCTGGGGGGTGTCGGTCGGGACGAACATGGTCAAGGCGGTGCCGGTGCTCGGGCCGAGGTTGAGGTTCCTGCTCCTGGGAGGCAACGTCGTCGGCGACAATGCGCTCATCCGGTTCTACGTTCTGCACTGCGTGGTCCTCCCCCTGGCGCTGGGTCTCGGTGTGGCGGTCCACCTGTGGCGGGTGCGCAAGGATGGAGGCGTGGCGGGGTCGTCTATGAGATCCCGCGGGAGGAGACGCGGATGAGCAGCGATCGGCTGGTCCGCAGCAGTGACGCGAAGGAGGTGCCGCGGCGCATAGCTCTCATACACCGGGAGACGCCGGCGAAGCTGCTCGAGGATCGCAGCGAGAACGTCATGACCGCCCCGCACCTGCTGATCCGGGAGATCATCCTGCTGCAGGCGTGCCTGGTCGTTCTGGCCGTCATCTCGCTGCTGTTCGACGCCCCGCTGGAAGGGATCGCCGATCCTCTCCACACCCCCAACCCCGCCAAGGCGCCATGGTACTTCCTGGGCCTTCAGGAACTGCTGCATTACTTCCCGCCGGTCGTGGCTGGCGTGCTTCTGCCGCTGCTGGCCGTTATCGGTGTGCTGGTGATCCCGTACTTTCGCATCAATATCGAGGAGATAGGGTTTTACGAGCGGCCCTGGCGACGCGACCTGGCGATCATCTCGGTGGGCGTGTTCCTGGTGAGTGTTTTTCTGACTGTCTTTCGCGTGTGGCCGATCCTGGTCACGACGCTGCTCATCTTCTCGACGATGACGCTCCCGGCCATCCCCGGCTGTCCGCCCAAGCTGCGTGCCAGGTTATCGCAGGTGCCGCTCGCGGACTGGATCATGACCTGGTTCGTCGCTGCCGCGGTGGTCCTGACCTGCATCGGCGTTCTGTTTCGAGGCCCGGGCTGGAGCTGGTCCTGGCCGTGGATTGACGGGATCTACTGATGGCGGATGCGAGCAAGAGCCCTCCTCCCGTCTCGTCCGACCGTCTCTGGTACTGGTTTGCCGTTTCCAGCGTGATCCTGGTGACGGTGCTGGCGATCTCTCCCGTGAAGGATTACTTCAGCGAGTACCGCCCGATCCAGAAGGCGTATCGTGAACTGCTTCTCCGGGAGGCCGGGTCGGCCAGGGAACTGGCGCGTGCCCGGCAGGAACGCGTCGCCATCCGTCAGATCTGGATGCCGGACTTCGAGAACCGCGTCGACCGGTGTACGACCTGCCACCTGGGTGTCGAGCACGCCGGCCTGGAGGACGAGCCCGAGCCGTTTCGCACGCACCCGCTCACCCCTCACACACCGGATGACTTCCCGCGCTTCGGTTGCACCATCTGCCACGGTGGGCAAGGACGGGCCACCAGTGTCGCGCAGGCCCACCGCCATGTTCCCGGCTGGGACAAGCCCCTCGTGCCGCTCGCCTACACCGAGTCGTCGTGCGGCCGCTGCCACGAGGGGGACCTGGTTCCCGAGGCGCCGATGCTGTCGGCCGGTAGAGCCCTGATGGAACGGGTCGGGTGCTACGGCTGTCACCGTGTTCCCGGCCATGAGGACTGGAGCAGCAGCCAGGCTCCGGATCTCGATGGTTTGAGCCTCAAGACGAACCCCGCGTGGCTGCGCGCATGGCTCAAGGATCCGCGCAGCCTCCGGCCCGCGACCTGGATGCCGAATTTCCATCTGGATGATGCCGCGATCGACGATCTCGTGGCATTCCTGTGGGCCCAGCCCGCGCCAGCCACCGTGGCCGTCGGGGACGAGGGGGAGCCACCCGAGGGAGATCCCGACAGGGGAAAGAAGATCTTCGGGCAATCCCGCTGTGTTTCCTGCCACACGATCGAGGGACGTGGCAACGGCAGCGCCCCGGAGCTCGCCGGGATCGGCTCCAAGGTCAAGCGCCGGTGGCTGGTGGCTTTCCTGGCGGATCCGCATGCTTTCCAGCCTCATACGCTCATGCCTCGCTACAACTTCAGCCGTCAGGATGTGCTCGATCTGAGCCAGTACCTCATGGATGAGTGGACGGACCCAGCGGCGCCCGCGCCCGGCCCCTCTTTCAGGCCCGCGCAACGGGCGGTGCAAAGAGGGGAGGCGCTTTACAGGGCACTCGACTGCGGCGGCTGCCATCGGATGGCCCGTATCCCGAAGGTCGCGCCGATCGGACCCGATCTGGCCGGCATCGGGGACAAGCCAGTCACCCTGCTCGATTTCGGCCTGCGAGACGACCTGCCGGAGACCCTGGTCGATTGGCTCGCAGCCAAGGTCAGCGACCCGCGATCCTTCCGGGAAAACCTCAAGATGCCGGATTTCGGTTTCACGCAGGAGCAGATCCAGCAGATCCTCACGGCGCTGCTCGCGATGGGCGAAAAGCCGGTACCGCCGGCCTACCGCGTCACGGCCGAGAGGCCCCACGAGACGCCGCCCGGGCGCTTCGGTGCTCTCGTCGATGAATACCGCTGTCTTTCCTGCCACAGGATCAACGGGGTCGGGGGGGATATTTCCAGAGCGCCCCTGACGGCGGAGGGAAGCCGGGTCAAGCGCGACTGGCTCGTGAATTACCTGCTGCGCCCCAGCGCGCTTCGGCCGATCCTGACGGACCGGATGATCCCGCTGCGGATGCCGGAACCGGAAGCACGCTTCATGGCCGATTTCATGCAGAACGTCTACGTGGACAAGCGCGTGCCGGTCGACATTTTCCCGGATGGCCCCTCACCGAAACAGATCGAGCGGGGCCGCCGTCTGTTTCACGAACGATTCGGATGCCAGTCCTGCCACATGGTGAAAGGCAAGGGGGGCTACTACGGCCCGATCCTGGACGGCTCGGGCGATCGCCTGCGCCCGGAGTGGATCGCCTGGTGGCTGAAGGGACCCCAGCGCTGGCGGGCCGATGTCCGCTGTCCGGATTACGGCATCGAGGATCAAGACGCACGCGACCTGGCCGCCTACATCGACGCCCTCACACCCGAAGAGCCTTCCACGGGAGGTGGCCCGTGAAGAGGTGGGGCATCGGCCTGGCATGTCTTCTGGCCGTCTCGACGGCGGCCTTCATGCTGCGGGCGGATGGCGCCCGGGACATCCCGCAGGCGGAGGGGGCCGCAGGCCCCGTCACGATTCCTCCGCCGGCGCTCGGTTACAATCTGCGCGAGGGGCGGGCTCTGTTCAATCATTACTGCGTGACGTGTCACGGCGAGGAGGGCCGCGGCGACGGCCTCAACGCATACAACCTGGATCCGAAGCCGCGCGATCTGACGGACCCTGCCTTCCAGCGTGATCGCACCGATGACGATCTGGAAAGCATCATTCGCTCCGGTGGGGCGCTCGGTGGGCTCT
This sequence comes from Acidobacteriota bacterium, assembly GCA_046758155.1. GTDB lineage: Bacteria > Acidobacteriota > Polarisedimenticolia > JACPZX01 > DASXTC01 > JBHHZN01. The sequence goes on from JBHHZN010000038.1 coordinate 4,411, forward strand.
CGCCGGGGATGCCCCCCTGGGGCCGGACGCTGAACACGCGACAGATTCACAACCTCGTCGATTACATCCGCTTTCTGGGATCCTCGCACCCTCGAGACGCCGATTCGTAGGCCCCCGGCCTCGTGGTCCGCCTCTCGGGACCGGGCGACGCCGAGGCCCATCGGTGGTACCCTGGCCGAGATGAGATCATCCTTCCTGATGGCCCTTCTGGGGTGCTTGCTGTGCCTGGGAGCCGGCGAGGCGATCGGGCGAGAGGCGCCCGAGACGAGAGCCGATCTGTCCGCGGCGCGCGAGCTGTTCGAGCGCAACCTCGAGGCGATCCGGGAGCACGACCGCGAGGCATACCTCTCCTGCTACCTGCACACGAGTACCCTCGCCCGGGTGGGGCCCGCGGGGCTTTCGCTCGGATATCGCGAGCACGCGGCGCAGTCGGCGGCCTCGCCGTGGCCGGATCTTTTCGAGGGGCGCGACCTGCGGCTGGTGCCCGTGCGGCCCGGGGTGGTCTATGGCACTTACCGGTACAGAGTCCGGTACGGCCAGGTGGAAAGCCGGGGTTTGTCGGAGCGTCTGTTCCTGAAAACGGATGATGGCTGGCGGATCGCGATGACCTCGGCGTTCGAGGCGCCGGCCGGCACGCCGCCTCCCCCGCGCGCGCTCGTGGGAGCGACGCTGGTGGACGGCACGGGGGCGCCTCCGCTGCCGAATGCCGTGGTCCTGCTGCGCAACGGGGAGATCACCTGCGCCGGCGGCCGGGCCGATTGCGAGGTCCCGGAGGGAGTCGAGGTGTTGAACCTCTCCGGGTTCTGGATCACGCCGGGGTTGGTCGATGCGCATGTTCATTTCTCGCAAACAGGGTGGGCGGACGGCCGGCCGGATGTCATGGATCTGCGCCGGATGTATCCGTACGAGCAGACCGAGGCGAAACTGCGCGCTGACCCCCGAAGGTGGTTCCGGGCTTACCTCTGCTCGGGTGTCACGGCGGTGTTCGATGTCGGGGGTTACCCCTGGACGTGGGACCTGAGGGATCGGGCCGAGATCGACACGCTGGCCCCCCGGGTGTCGGCGGCGGGACCGCTGCTGACGACGCTTGACCACTGGCTCAACTTGCCGGCTGAAAAGCAATTCATCTACCTGTCCGATGAGGAGACGACCCGCGAGGGCGTGCGCTATCTCGCCAGTCATGGATCCTCCGCGGCGAAAGTCTGGTTCATCGTTCGCGACGGCGCCGATTTCGATTCCCTGGCCGCCCGTGTTCTGGCCGCGGGTGAGGAGGCCGCGCGCAGGGATCTACCGTTGATCGTGCATGCGACCGGCTTGCGTGAGGCCAAGGCCGCGCTGCGGGCGGGCGCGCGGTTGCTGGTGCACAGCGTGGCCGATCAGCCGGTCGATGACGAGTTCCTGGACCTGGCGCTCCGCAATCATACTCTCTATTGCCCCACGCTGACCGTGGGAATGGGGTACCTTCGACTGTTCACCGCGGTCGTCTCGGGGGATCCTCCGGTGGTCGACGACCCCCACGGATGCGTGGACCAGGAGACCCTCGATCACGTGGCGGAGACCGCGCGCCTGAGAGAGAGCGGGCTCGAGCCTGACGACCTCGATCGACGTCGGGAGAGGCTCGCCCGCCGGCAGCAGATCATGGCGGCTAACCTCCGGCGGGTTCTCGCGGCGGGCATTCCCGTCGTGATGGGTACGGACGCGGGCAATCCTCTCACGCTGCATGGTCCGGCGGTCTACGCAGAGATGGAGGCGATGGAGGCGGCCGGGATGACGCCGATGCAGGTCCTGAGGGCCGCCACGCGGGGAGGGGCGGAGGCGATGGGGCGCTCCGACGAGCTGGGCACCGTCGAGTCCGGCAAATCCGCCGACCTGCTGGTCGTGGCGGCCGACCCCACGGCGACCATCCGGAACATGCGCCAGGTGCAGTTCGTTGTCCGGGGAGGGGAGCTGCGGGCCGTGACGGAACTCGCCGCCGAACATCCCTGAGGAAAGAGGACGGCCCGGGCCGTCGTTCAGGCTCGGATCATCGCCCCCGGGTTGGCCCCCGCGACGCGCTGCCTGATGTGCAGGAACGGCGCGCGCGCCAGATCGACCACGCGGCGCTCGGGCAGGCCTCTTCCGCCCCCGACGATCCGGATCTCGACGCGCGGCCGGAAGTGATTCGCCTCATTGAGGGAAACCACCTTGGCCAGATCACCGCTGCTGAGCTCGACGAAGCATCCGATGGGAAAGATCGGCACGGCGGCCAGCAACGCTCCGAACAAGTCGGGTGCGAAGCAACCCTGGTAGCGTCGCATCACGGTGGCGGTGGCATCGTGCACATCGGCCGGGCGATCTCGGCCCGGTTCCCTCGAGTGCATCTCGATCAGGCTGGCGAGCGCCACCACCTGGACGTATCGATCAGTGGGAGAGTCCGCGGCCATGGCCGTCGGCGTCGAGCTGTGCAGTTTCTGGACTCTCAGGATCAGTTTTTCCAGGGGCTCGGGATCGAGTCTCAACGATCGGAGAACAGGGCCGGGTTTGAGGCGTGACCCCGTGTGATCCAGCGACTCCTTGGATACCGTGGGCGGCATTTCGGCGGTCGGATCGACACCGGCTTGCACGAGCCCGACATCATGGAGGATGCCCAGGCGGGTCAACAGCGACGGATCCAGGTCCCCATCGAGCGCCGCGCCGATACGGAGGCCGAGCAGCGCCGTGTTGACCGCATGTCTGCCGAGGTGGAACCCCTTGGAGGGGGCCAGAAGAGCCGCGATGGGGGCGCTGCTGCGTGCCCGCTCCTCGACGGTGGAGACGATCTTGTCGAGCGTCGCGGTGTTGGCCTGTCCGGAACGAGCGTCGAGCAGGCATCGCGCGAACAAGTCCCCATCGGCGGCCGACCTGGACGGCTCACCGCTGGGCGACGGATTGGGGGAAGTCTCGCCGACTCCTTCCTTCGAATTCGCCGACATCGACGGTGGCCCCTCATCGACCGGGGGGGCGGCGGGATCCTTGACCGGTTCGACCGGCGCGGATGCCGCCGCGTGAGCGCGCGGTGGGTGCCGTCGCTCGGGCGCCGGCGCGCCATGGACCATGACGTCTCGCAGGGGTCGCATGCCGAGGTGGAGGCCGGGCAAGGCGGCGACATCGTCGGCGACGGCCAGCCCTTGCAGCACCTTGCTCCAGGCGTCCTCGCGCATGCGGGGCAGCGGGTGAGTCGCAGCGTCGGCGTTGACGAACTCGAACACACCCACCATGCCGCCTGACCCGGTGCCGGCGCACGCCGCGCAGCCGCCACCGTGTGGCGCGGTCAGCCCACCATGTCGGTCGAAGGCCGCCTCGTCCGGTTCGTGAAAGCCGAGCCGGCGTGTCCGCTCGGGGGGAAACGTTACCCAGGTCAGGCATTTCTTGCAGACCGTCCGCACGAGCGCTTGACCCAGGACGCAGATGGGGGGCACGGGCGCGGCGAGAGAGGCGAGCTCCCCGGCGATCGTGGGTCCCAGCAGGCGCGGATCGGAAGCGGGGGCGGCGGCCACGACGAAGCGGCCGGCTGCAGCCAGCCGGGCGGCGAGGGCCAGGTCGATCGCGCCATCATCCGGATCCATGATCACGAAATCGGTCCGATCGACAAGGGGATCATCGAGAAAGGGCCAGGCGGTGCCGGAATCGGCCAGCCAGACATGCGGGTCCGCCCCTTGGGGGGCCGGGCCGATACGACCGCCGATCATCCCCCGGGTCGCCAGTGTCGCCCCCAGCAACTCCAGCGTGGTGCTCCGGCCGGAACGGGCCGTGCCGGACACGAGCAACAGGCCTGCCCCACGATCGAGCGTGTCCAGGAGGTGGCCGAGAAGATCGGGCGTGATCCCGGAGTCGACGATGTTCGCCGGCGGCGATCCGACCGAAGCCGACAGCCGGGCGCGGTACTGATGGCGCCCGGAGTCGGGCGACAGGCTGAGCAGCACGTGCCCCGGATCGTCGACGCCGCTATCGCAAACATGGCGTGGTACACAAGAAAACAGCCCGGCGAGGAACCCCAGGACCTCGTCGGGCGCCAGGTCGAACGGTTCCTCAGTCCCGTCGGCGCCCACCAGACGCACACGCGTCCCCTCGTGGCTCGCCCGCGCCAGCAGGGAGGTTCCCTCGTTCTGCGTCATCCGCGTGATCGCCCTGGTCAACAGATCCAGCCGGGGCTCGACCCGCCGGATCGAACCGCCGGAGGGCGGCAGCAGGCCGGCGGCGGCGTGTTCCTGCGCGCTGACGGGCACGGGAACGGTGGTCCTGGCGGGCCGATGACCGGGCGGGCCGTCCCGCCACGCGGTGAGCTCCGGCGGCTCGGCCATAAAGGCGACGTCTCGACGGGAAGCGAGCAGCAGTGGACAGCTCATCGCCCGGGTGGCTGCTCCGCCGGCCGGCGGCCCGCGCCGAATGTGACGATCTTGGCGAGGAGCATGTTCTCCAGGTAACTGAAATCGAAGGGTTTCTGGACGAAATCGTGGGCGCCCATATCCATCGCGTGCAGTGCGGCCTGGTGGTTGGCATGACCGCTCATCATGACAACGGCGCACTCCGGATCGAGCTCGCGGATCTTTTCGAGCGTTCTCAGTCCGTTGATGCCCGGCATCGCGACGTCTAGAAAGACGACCTGGGGGTGAAGAGAGGGAATGCGTTCGAGCGCTTTCGTACCGTCCTCGACCGCCTCGGCCTCGTAGCCATGATCCTGGAGGAACATGCACAGAATCTCACGGACGGACGGCTCGTCGTCGACTATCAGGATACGGACCATGGGCGAATCTCCTCGCGGAGACACGAGAGCTGTCTGTTCGGCCCGGAATATAGGTCCCCCCCCGCCGGGAGGCCAGCCGCCCCGGCCGGGCCGCGCGGCCTGTCCGGGGCATACCCCTGGAGGAGGATGCCCTGGCCCGGCCCGGCCGGTGACGCGGGTTCGGCGCAACGGCCCCCCGGCGCCACCGCCGCCGGCGGAAGGAACGAGGGTTCGCGAGGGAGGGATCCTTCGAACGCGGCGATGGGGACCGGTCAGTGGGGATTTTCAGCGATGTGGGTCTCCTGCCTGCCGGCCGCGCTGACCAGCAAAACAAGGACCCCGCTGATGAGGACGGCCGCGGCCTTGATGTCCAGCAACCCGTTGAGTCCGGCGGCGTTGTGCCAGAGAACCGTGGTCCCCATGCCACCGAGCATGCCGGCCAGCACCCCGGCCCTGGTCGTGCCCCGCCACCAGAGCGAGAGCAGGAGCGGAGGGCCGAAGGAAGCCCCGAGTCCCGTCCAGGCATAGCTGACCATCGTGTCGATCAGCTCGGACCCGTGCAGCGCCATGATCGCCAGGATGAAAGCGACGATCGCGATCAGGATGGTCGACAGGCGAGAGAGCAGCACGAGTCGCGCATGGCGGCCGGTGGGGCGGATGAGACGGACGTAGATATCCTCCACCAGGGTCGATGTCACGACCAGTAGCTGGCTGTCGGCGGTGGACATCATGGCGGCCACGGCGCCGGCTATCATCAGGCCGGCCAACCACCCCGGCAGCAGTGATTTGGCCAGCAACGGCATCACCTGCTCGTGATCGGCCAGGCCCGGGCCGAGCACGGCTACTCCGACGATGCCGATGAGCGGAGCGCCCCAGTAGGAGATAAGGACCCATCCCATCGCGATGAGGCTGCTCTTCCGCAGATCGGAAGTCCGTCGGATCGCCATGTAGCGGGCCAGGAGGTGTGGCTGCCCGAGGTAACCGAAGCCCCAGGAGAGGCCGCCGAAAACAACCCCGAACAGGAACGCATGTCCGACCGTGCCGCCGCTCATGGTGAGGAAATCCGTTCCTCGCACGGAGAGTCGATCCATGAGCTGTGCGGGTCCGCCGACCGCTATGATGCCAGCCACCGGCAACAAGACGGCGACACACGTCATGAGCAAGCCCTGCACGAGATCGGTCCAGGCCACCGCCAGGAAGCCCCCCATCAGAGTGTAGAAGACGACGACACCGGCACCGATCACGATCCCCCAGAAGGGGTCCAGGCCGAAGGTGGCATTGAGGATCTTGCCCGCCCCATGGAGCTGGGCGGCGACATAGGCGGTATAGAAGAAAATGATCACCACCATCGAGACGATACGCAGGATCCTGGAGCGGTCCTTGAAGCGCATCTCGAAATAATCCGGCAGAGTCAGGGCACCCATGCCGCCGGTCGCCTTTCTGAGCGGGATGGCGATGAGGCTCCAGGAGGTGAGGATCCCGAAGGCGATGCCGATGACTGACCAGTACTGGGTGAAACCGAGACCATAAGCGGCCCCCGGTAGGCCCAGGAGGAACCATGCGGATTCGCCCGAGGCGCGCTCCGAGATCGCCGCGACCCAGGGGCCGAGGCGCCGGCCTCCCAGGACGAAGTCGTCGAGCGTGTGCATGTAACGGTAGGAGATGAACCCCACCGCGAGCATGACGCCCAGGTAAAGCAGGAGCCCGGCGAGAATCGACCCGTCGCCGTTCAATCGTTTCCTCTCCCGCGGTTGAGGCGGTAAACCAGAATGGTGAGGCCGGCCAGCAAGAGCCAGGAACCGGCGAGAACGGCCAGTGTCGAGAACGGCATAGCGGCTGATTCTAGCAGTCGGTCAACCTCGTGTGGAAGCGCCTCCCCCGGATGACCTATATCTTGCAGATGCCCTCGAGCCGACGGCGTGCCCTGATAGGGTCGATCACATTAGCGGCTGGTCTGGTCGCCTGGATGCCACCTCCAGGGCCTGCGCGCGACGAACGACGTCTCCTGGGTCTCCTGAACCAGGAGCGCTCCGCGGGAGGTCTGGACGAGCTGCGGTGG